>NZ_JBHVPH010000006.1:237329-357655 GCF_042887425.1 Kitasatospora sp. NPDC057940 | reverse complement strand
CTGATCCACCCCGAAGGGCTTCACCGTTCGACTTGCATGTGTTAAGCACGCCGCCAGCGTTCGTCCTGAGCCAGGATCAAACTCTCCGTGAATGTCTACCCGCAGTGCCTAATGAAAAGCACTGGGCGGCACTCGCGTTGAGCGGCACGGCAACCACCGGAATAGGGCGGCCCCGCGCACTGCGTCCTCGCTAGTGTTTTACTTCAAAAGGAATCTCCAACCCCAGAAGATTCTGAGGCCGGGGATGTCAACATATCTGGCGTTGACTTTTGGCACGCTGTTGAGTTCTCAAGGAACGGACACTTCCTTCGGACCGCCTTCCAGCGGGCCCTCCGGGCGCTTCGTTCTTTCGTGTTCCCAGCTTATCAGATGTTTTCCGCTCCGTTTTCCGGCGCTTCGTTCATCCAACTCGCTGGTGTCTTCTGCGGCTTTATGCCCCGTCCGACGTTTCAAACTTTAACCGAGCCCCGCTCCGAAAAGCGAATCGGCCGCAATCCGATAAAACAAGCACGCCGAATAGGAACCAAGCCGCGACAGGACGCGACCCGGCCCGGACCAGGAGGTGGTATTTCAGAGGATTGGCCGCCCCGGGACCGTCCGCGCCGATGCGTGTCCGGTGCTCCCTGCCGAGCGACTGGGAGACAGTACCCCCAATTCAGTGCCCGAAACAAACGCCCAGCCCCAGCCCCAGCCCCAGCCCCGACCGCCCCCGCCGCAACGTCGAGCGACGGACGTGCGACCGCCCCCCCGGCCACGGCGTCAGGTCGCAGCACCGTTGGCGGCCGTCCGGGCGAGGCGCAGTTGTTCCTCCTCCACGATCAGCGCAGCCAGCGACTGCTCCGAGACGTCGACCGCTTCAGGAGTCGATTCGGCCACGTCACTGCGGCGCGCGTAGTCGTCGAACAGCCGGCTCTTCGCGCGAAGAATCTCCACCATCCGCTGGTCGACGCTGTCCACGGCCAGCAGGCGGTGCACCTGCACCCGCCGGACCTGGCCCATTCGATGGGCTCTGGCTATCGCCTGGCTCTCCAGGGTGGGCTTCACCTGGGGTTCGCAGAGAATGACGACCGACGCCGCCTGGACGTTCAGTCCCACACCGCCGGCCTGGATCTGGCTCAGCAGCACCGCATGGCCCTGCACGGCGGCGAACTCGTCCACCACGTCCTGCCGCCGGACGGCGTCCAGGCCTCCGTCGAGCGGGCCGAAGGCCCGCTGCCCCAGAGCGTCCTGGACGACCCGCAGGACATCCCGGAAGAACGAGAAGACGACGACCTTCAACCCGTTCTCCGCGGCCTCGTCGACGACCTCCATCAGCCGCAGCAACTTCGCCGACCCTTCCGGGTCCGCGTACGCGGCACGGCGCATGGCCATGAAGTTCCCCTCGGCGACCGCCGAGCGGTAGGCGGCGAGGTCGGACGCCGACAGTTCCTCCCATTCGTCGACGTGAACGACGTCGGGGAGCTCCGTCAGGACGTCCCGCTGGTTGCGACGCAGGTAGGCCGGTGCAACGGCCCTGCGGAACGATGTCGGCCCTGCGGCACCCGAACTGCTGTGGATTCCGGGCAGAAGATCAGGCTGCAGATAGCGGACCAGGTTCCGGAACTCCTCCACCCGGTTCTCCATCGGGGTGCCGGTGAGGAACAGGACGCGGTCGACGCGGTCGGTCCACCCGGCCACCGCCTGGGAGCGCTTCGTGCTGTGGTTCTTGACGTAGTGGGCCTCGTCCACCACGACCATGCCGACCGTGACGTCCTCCGGGACCTCCAGGCGACGGAGTCCGTCGAAGGTCACGACGGCGACGCCTCCGCTGCCGAGCCATTCGGCGCGCGCCGCTTCCCGCTCCTGGCCGTGGAACCGGAATGCCCTCAGCGTGCTGCGCGACTCGATCTCCCTGGTCCAGTTGATGAGGACGCTGGCCGGGCAGACGACGAGGAAGTGTGCGCTCCCGTGCGCCCGGAGATGCGCGAGCGCGGCGATCGCCTGGATCGTCTTCCCGAGGCCCATCTCATCGCCGATGATCACCCGCTTCTGTGCGAGGGCGAAGCGGGCACCGAACGCCTGGTAGCCGCGGAGCGAGACCGTGCACCAGGTGTCGTCCAGCGGCTCGGCCCGGACCCGGTCCGACAGGCTCTCCGGGAGGAAACCCTCGGAGGCGGTGAGCCCGTCGGAGCCGGATCCGGCGAACTCGCCCAGGACGCCGTAGAACTCGGCCGAGCGGACTTCGAACTCCGCCCAGGCCTCGATGTCCGTGGCCGGTGGGCGGAGGAGGTCCACCGACGCCTGGGCGAAGAGCAGGGACGCTCCTCGGTCCTCCGTCTCCGCGAGCAGGGCGTCCAACCGGTCGACCGCGGCGAACGCCTCCTGCCGGCGCTGCCGCCCGGCGAACAGGCCTCTGACAACGCCCCGGGCCGGCTGGGCGGCGGCGATCAGGGCGGCGGCCTCGTCGGCGACACGCTCCGCCAGCTCCCTGGCCCGTCTCGCATCGGGCCCGGCGGCGACCAGCCGTTGGAGTGCGACGACCAGCGCGGTGCCGGCCGCGTCCTGGTGGTCGACGTCCAGCCGGATCGCCACGGCCTGCTCGGCGGCCCGGGCGATCTGCCCGGCGGCGGCGATGGCCTGGAGAGCGCTCTGGGCTCCGATTCCGGGCAGCAGTTGGAGCGTGTAGGGCGTGGCGTCCACCACCTGCCGCACGGTCCTGATCCCGGCGGCCTCCAACGCTCCGACGCGCAGGCGCCCCTCGGTGACGTCCTTCAGCCGGGCCACGGGGATGGCGTCCAGTTCGTCGCGGACCAACCGGCCCCGCAGACCGGCCGCGGCCCGGCGTACGTGCTCGACAGCCCCCTGGTGATCGTCGACGACCGCGCGGGCGACCGCATGGAGCCGTTCCCCGTCCGCCAGCACGACCTTGGGCTTCCGGACGGCCCGCTGTCTCTCTCCCACCTACGGCTCCTGTCCCGACTCGACCATGCGGTGCCCTCTCCGGGCGTCCACATGATTCCATCCGGGCACCGCCGACCGCCCCGGATTCCCGACCACCCCCGGCCGCCCACAGCCCCGGCGGAGCCTCCGGGCCGGGTGCGTCCGTGCGTCCGTGCATCCATACGCCCGTACGCCCGTACGTCCATACGCCCGGGCGTCCGGGCGTCCGGGCGTCCGGGCGTCCGGGCGTCCGTCTCGATCGACGGCGGGCACACGGCCGTCAGCCGGCGGTCACAACGCTGCCAGGCCTGCCTCCAGGTCGTCCAGGCCCAGGGAGCCCTGCCGCAGGGCCTTCATGTGCCAGCGCTTGAGGTCGAAGTCGGCGCCCAGCCGGCGGCGGGCCGCCTCGCGGCCGGCCAGCCAGGCGCGCTCGCCGAGTTTGTAGCCGATGGCCTGGCCGGGCAGGCCGAGGTAGCGGACGATCTCGCTGTGCAGGTGGGCGGGCGTCAGACCGACGTAGTCGGCCATGAAGGCGGTGGCCAGCTCCGGGGTCCAGCGCTCGCCCGGGTGGAACGGGGAGCCCGCCGGAACGGCGCTCTCCAGGTGCATGCCGAGGTCGACGATGACGCGGGCGACGCGCATCATCTGCTTGCCGAGGTAGCCGAGGCGGCGTCCGGGATCGGTGAGGAAGCCGAGCTCGTCCATCAGCCGCTCCGCGTACAGGGCCCAGCCCTCCACGTTGGCGCTGATCTTGCCGAGGGTGACCTGGTAGCGGGACAGCTGCTCCGCCGCCGCGGTCCACGAGGCGAGTTGCAGGTGGTGCCCGGGAACGCCCTCGTGGTACCAGGTGCTGACCAGCCGCCAGGTGCGGAACCGCTCCTGCGCGTCGCCGTTGGCCGGCGGGAGGAAGGTCCGGCCCGGGCGGGCGAAGTCGAGGCTCGGCCCGCTGTAGTACGGTGCGGCGGCGCTGCCGGCCGGGGCGATCCTGGTCTCGACCCGGCGCAGCGGGCCGGTGATGTCGAAGTGGCGCCCGTCGAGCGCCTCGATCGCGTCGTCCGTGATCTGCTGCAGCCAGCCGCGCATCCGCTCGGCGCCGTGCACGGTGTGTCCGTGCTCGTCCAGGTGGGCCCGGGCCTCCTGGACGGTGGCGCCGGGCAGCACCCGTTCGGCCTCCGTGCGCAGTTCGGCCCAGACCCGGTGGAACTCCTCCCAGGCCCAGGCGTAGGTCTCGTCCAGGTCCAGGGAGGCGCCGGTGTACCGGCGGGCCCCGAGCAGGTAGCGCTCACGGCCGACGGCGTCGGGCGTGCCTTCCGCAGCGGACCGGTAGCTGTCGCGGAGCCAGTCCCGGAACGCGGCCACGGCGGCGGTCGCCTCGTTCGCAACATTGTCCAGTTCGGGGCGGAGCCGCTGCGGCGCGGGGGCGACGAACTCGGCGAACCAGCCGGGGCCGCCGGCCGTCTCGCCGGTCCACGCGGTGAGTTGCGCGCACAGCACGTCGGCCTGGCGGGGCGCGGCGAGCAGTTTGCGGGCGACGCCCTCCGCCAGCGTGGCCCGGTAGCCGTCCAGCGCGGCGGGCAGGTTGCGCAGCCGGCCCAGGACCGGGGCCCAGTCGTCGTCGGTGGCGGTGGGCATCATCGTGAAGATGCCCCGGAGCTGGTGCACCGGCGTGTGCAGGTTCCGCACGGCGCGGAAGTTCTCGCCGGCCTCGTGCACCCGCACCTCGGCGTCGAGCCGCTCGCGCAGCAGCCGCGCGCACACGAGTTCCGCCGGATCCCCGTCGGGCCCGGCCTCGGGGACGGCGTCCAGACGTGCCAGCGCCTCCCGCGCGAGCCGGACCGTCTCCTCGACGCCGTCCGGCGACAGGTCGGGCATCCGGTCGTCGCCCGGGGCCAGGCCCAGGGACGTGGAGGTGACGGGATCGTGTGCGGCGACCCGGGCCACGTAGTCGTCGGCGATCTGTCGTGGAGTCATCGTCAGCTCCTTCGGTCGGCGATCGGTCGCGCTACCAGGCGTAGGAGGCCTTCGGGGTGCGCCGCTGCGCAGGGAAGCCGGTGCGCCGGAAAGTCGCTACGTCGCGAAGTCGACGTGGACCAGTCCGGAGCGCCGGCGGAAGCCCTCATGCCGTCGAACACGTCGTGATTGTAGCCAGGGTCCGCCCGCCCGCCCCGGGCCGCCGCCAAGTCCGCACCGCAGCGGACGGGTTGGGCCACGGCCGGGCACGAACGGCCAGGCACGAACGACTGAGCCCAACGAGGCGGCCGCCTCCTCCGGCGCGCAGTGGCGCTGATCACAGCGGGTTTCGCGCGGTCGGCGAAATGCGGGGGCCGCCCCGGTTGTTTGCACAGGCAACCAATTCCGCCCCGGCGCACGCCACCGGTACCCCCGAGGGATCCCATGACCGTCACCGAGCCCGCAGCCTCCCGCGCGGCCGACATCCTGTCCCGGCCCGTCACGCTCAACGGACTGACCGTTCCCAACCGCATCGCGATGGCACCGATGACGCGCAGGTTCTCCCCGGGCGGCGTGCCCGGCGAGGACGTGCGCTCGTACTACGCCCGCCGCGCCGCCTCGGGCGTCGGCCTGATCATCACCGAGGGGACGTACGTCGGCCACGAGTCCGCCGGCCAGAGTGACGACATCCCGCGCTTCCACGGCGAGGAGCAGCTGGCCGGCTGGGCCCGCGTCGCCGAGGACGTCCACGCGGCGGGCGGCACCATCGTGCCGCAGCTCTGGCACATCGGCATGGTGCGCCGGCAGGGCGACCCGCCGTTCGCCGACGCGCCCGCCGTCGGCCCGTCCGGGATCCGGCTGGACGGCACCGAGGGAACGGGCCGGGCGATGACCCGGACCGATCTGGACGCCGTCATCGGCGCGTTCGCCGAGGCCGCCGCGGCCGCCGAGCGGATCGGCTTTGACGGCGTCGAGCTGCACGGCGCCCACGGCTACCTGCTCGACCAGTTCCTGTGGGCGGGCACCAACCGCCGCACCGACGCCTACGGCGGCGACCCGGTGGCCCGGACGAAGTTCACGGCCGAGCTCGTCGCCGCGGTGCGAGCGGCCGTCTCCCCGGAGTTCCCGGTGATCTTCCGCTACTCGCAGTGGAAGTCCGACAACTACGAGGCCCGCCTCGCCGAGACCCCCCAGGAGCTGGAGGCGATCCTCGCCCCGCTCGCCGAGGCCGGCGTCGACGCCTTCCACGCCTCGACCCGCCGCTACTGGGTCCCCGAGTTCGACGGCTCGGACCTCAACCTGGCCGGCTGGACCAAGAAGCTCACCGGCCGCCCCGCCATCACCGTCGGCTCGGTCGGCCTCGACGGCGACTTCGTCGGTGCCTTCAGGGGCGAGGGCTCCCCGATCCAGGCCATCGACAACCTGCTCGACCGGCTGGAGCGCGACGAGTTCGACCTGGTCGCCGTCGGCCGCGCCCTCCTCCAGGACCCGCAGTGGGCCGCCAAGGTCCTCTCCGGCCGCCACTCCGAGCTGCGCCCCTACGACGCCGACGCGCTCCGCACCCTCAGCTGACCCCGGCCCCCGAGGACCCGGCCGCGCGGCAGGTACAGCGGCAAGTACAGCGGGGCCGGGTCCCTTCGGAGCGCCACCGGACCGCGTCGGCAGAACGAGACGTCAACGAGCTTGCGCGGGCGGTGTTTTCGGACGAAGCCGACACGGACGAGGCCGTGGCGCCGGTGGCGGCCCCCGGTCCGCCTCACGGGCCGTCATCAGGGCCGGCACCGCCAACTCACCCCGCCGAACCGGCCGAATGCCTCCTCGGCCTGCGGCTCCCCCTGCCCTGCGCGGCGGACCGTGCGGCCTTATGGTGAAGAAAGGACCTCCCGGACGGGCCCCTGAGCAGCCTGCCGACGCACGGCGACGACCTCCCGGAGGAGCGCTGACCATCTTCCCGGAGGAGCGCTGATCATGAGTACCTATCGAGTGGCGCAGGCGACCGCCCCGGGCGGTGCGCTCCACCCGGCCGAGCGAGAGGTGCCGCAGCCGGGACCCGGCCACGTGAGGATCGCCGTGGAGGCGTGCGGCGTCTGCCACTCCGACACACTCTTCGTGAACGCCGCGCTACCGGGTGTTTCGTTCCCCGAGGTGCCCGGACACGAGATCGCCGGGCACATCGAGGAATTCGGCGAAGGCACCCGGGACCGTGGATGGCAGATCGGTGACCGGGTGGCGGTCGGCTGGTTCGGCGGCAGCTGCGGCCACTGCAAGCCGTGCCGCCAGGGCGACTTCATCGTGTGCCGGAACCTGAAGGTCCCGGGATGGGCGTACGACGGAGGCTTCGCCGAGAAGGTGATCGCGCCCGCCGACGCGCTGGCCCGGATCCCCGACGAACTGGCGGCGGGCGATGCCGGGCCGATGGCCTGCGCGGGCGTGACCACGTACAACGGGCTGCGGCGCAGCAGCGCCCGGCCCGGCGACCTGGTCGCGGTGCTCGGGCTCGGCGGCCTCGGGCACCTCGGGGTCCAGTACGCGGTCGCGATGGGCTTCGAGACGGTGGCGATCGCCCGGGGCGCCGAGAAGGCCGGCTTCGCCGAGCAACTGGGCGCCCACCACTACGTCGACAGCACCGCCGGCACCCCGGTCGCCGAGGCGCTGCAGTCCTTCGGCGGCGCCAGGGCCGTGCTGGCCACCGCCGGCAACTCCGAGGCCATCGCGTCCACCCTGGACGGGCTGGCCCCCCGCGGGGAGCTGGTGGTGATCGGGGCGGACACCTCGCCGATGGCGATCAGTCCGGCCGGACTGCTCATGGGTGCCAACGTCGTCCGGGGCCACCCGTCCGGCACCGCGCAGGACGTGGAGGACACGATGGCGTTCAGCGCCCTGCACGGCATCCGCCCGATGACCGAGACCGTGCCGCTGGACGACGCCGAGGAGGCGTACCAGAAGATGCTCGCCGGGAAGGCCCGCTTCCGGATGGTGCTCACCACCGGCTGACCCGGCTCGGCCGCCACGCCCCCTCCCAGGGCTACTCTGACTCGGGCTCTCGGGCTACTCGATCACGGGCCAGGCCATCGAGGCGCTCGGCTGCAGCGACTGCTCGGCCCAGATGATCTTGCCCCAGGGGGTGTAGCGCACGCCCCAGCGCTCGGCGAGCCGGGCGACGAGGAACAGCCCGCGGCCGCCCTCGTCCTCGGCGGCCGCGTAGCGCAGGTGCGGGGCGGTGCTGCTGGTGTCGGCGACCTCGCAGATCAGCGTGCGGTCGTACAGCAGCCGCACCCTGATCGGTTCGGTCCCGTGGCGGATGGCATTGGTCACCAGCTCGCTGAGCACCAGTTCGGTGACGAACACGGCCTCCTCGAGGCCCCACTCGGTGAGCTGCCTGGTCGCCTCGGCCCGCGCCCGGCCCACGGCCTCGGGGGTCGCGGGCACGTCCCACTCGCTGGTCCGATCGGGCGCCAGCACCCGGGTCCGGGCGACGAGCAGGGCGATGTCGTCGGTCTGGCGGACGGGCAGCAGGGCGTCGAGCACGGCGTCGCAGATCTCCTGGGGCGACCGGTCGGCGCGGGCCAGGGTGGCGGTGAGGACGTCCAGGCCGACACCGATGTCGCGGGTGCGGTCCTCGATGAGGCCGTCGGTGTAGAGGACCAGGTTGCTGCCCTGCGGCACCCGCACCTCCGTGGCCTCGAAGGGCATCCCGCCCAGGCCGAGCGGCGGACCGGCGGGGAGGGTGAGGACCTCCACCGTGCCGTCCGGGTGGACGAGGGCGGGCGGCGGGTGGCCCGCCCGGGCCAGGACGCAGACGCCGGTGGTGGGGTCGTAGATGGCGTAGAGGCAGGTGGCGCCGGTGATCGCGAGCTCGCCCTCGGCCGCCGCCGTCTCCTGGTCGATGTGGGCAACCAGTTCGTCCAGGTGTCCGAGGAGCTCGTCCGGCGGCAGGTCGAGGGTGGAGAAGTTCTGGACCGCGGTGCGCAGGCGGCCCATGGTCGCGGCCGCGTGCAGGCCGTGGCCGACCACGTCCCCGACGACGAGCGCGACCCGGGTGCCCGACAACGGGATGACGTCGAACCAGTCGCCGCCGACCCCCGCCTGGGCGGGGTGGTAGCGGTAGGCGACGTCGAGGGCGCTCTGCTCGGGCAACGCGCGCGGCAACAGGCTGTGCTGGAGGGTGACGGCCATCGTGTGCTCGTGCGTGTAGCGGCGGGCGTTGTCGATGGACACGGCCGCCCGGGCGGCCAGCTCCTCGGCCAGGGACAGGTCCTCCTCCTCGAAGGGGCCTCTGTCACGGCTGCGCCAGAAGCAGGCGATGCCCATCAGCACACCCCGTGCCGACAGCGGAACGGCGATCAGCGATCCCAGGCCGAACTCCAGCACCGCCTGCGTGCGCTCGGTGTCCTGCATGCGCCAGCCGGCGTCGGTCGCCAGCTCGGTGACCAGCGTGGGGCGTCCCCTGACGAAACCCGCCGCCTGCGGGGTGGCCCGGCCCCACCTGACCAGCTCCCCCTGCGGGTACAGCGGCGAATCGTCCCGGACGCCCGCGAGCGCCACCCGCCGCAGCTCCACCGGGGCATCGACCACCAGGGCCCGCGGGTCCTCGCCGTCCAGGACCGCCTCGGCGAGGTCGACGGTGGCGTAGTCGCAGAATTCGTGGGCGGCCGTCCGGACGAGCTCCTCCGCGGTGCGCCGGACGTCCAGGGTCGTGCCGATGGCCAGGCTCGCCTCGTACAGCAGCCTGAGCCGGCTGCGGGCGACCTCGGCCTTCCCCGCGAGGGCGCGCAGTTCGGTGGAGTCGCGCAGGGTGGTGACGCTGCCCGGCGGGCCTCCCCCGCTGTCGGTGGGGCGGCTGTTGACGGCCAGCAGGCGGTCTCCGACGGGGAGCACCTCGTCGGTGACCGCACGGTCGGAGATCAGCAGTTCGGCCGTGCGGGGGGCGAGGCCGAGGTCGGCGACGGGGCGCCCCTCCACGTCGGGGGGCAGGTCTAGCAGGCGGCGCGCCTCGTCGTTGGCGAGCAGGACCCGGCCGTCGCCGCCGACGATGGCCACGCCCTCGCGCACCGCGTGCAGCACCGCGTCGTGGTGCTCGTACATCCGGGTCATCTCTTCCGGCCCCAGGCCCCGGGTCTGCCGCAGCAGACGCCTGCCCACCAGCGCCGTCCCGGCCGTGGCCAGGCCGAGCGCCAGGGCTCCGACGCCCAGGACGACCGGCAGCTGGCGGTTGAACGCGCTGCTCACGTTGGAGACCTTCATCCCGGACGAGACGATGCCCACGACCGCCCCGTGGGAGTCCTCCACCGGGACGACCACCTGGTACTCGGAGCCGAGTGGCCCGTGCACGTCCTCGGTGGTGACCTGGCCGTGCAGCGACGGCGCGATGGTGCCGATGAACATCTTGCCGATCAGCTCCGGATCGGGGTGGGTGTAGCGGATGCCGTTGCGGTCGGTCACCACGATGAAGTCGACCCCGGCAGCCGTGCGGGCCGCTTCGGTCAGCGGCTGGAGCACCGCGCTGGGGTCGGGGCCCTGCATCGTCGCCACCAGGCCGGGACCGTGGGCGAACGCCTGGGCCGCGGCGAGCGTGCGGCCGTGCGCCGCGTCGAACCGGTCGCTGCGGGACTGGAGCAGCAGCACGACCACGGCCGTCACCACGAGCAACAGCACGATCAGCACCTGGAGGATGAACATCTGACCGGCGACACTCCGGATGCTCATCACCGACCACAGACGATGCGCCGACTGCTCCCGCGGGGCTGAGCGTGGGTGTCGCCGCTCACGACGGCTACCCGATCGGCGCAGGGGCAGCCAGGAGGAGCGGCCCGTGTCTCTGGCCATACACCCATGATCTACCGCGCCCCTCGCACGGGCGGGCCACACTACGCTGATGGGGGCGAAGCGCAGGTGGCAGCGTGTCCCGCCGCGACACCGAACGGCTCACCCGCCCCACGGGACCGGCCGGGCGCACGCCGTTCCTCGCCTCCCGCCTCCTCTTGTTTCCCCTCGCCTCTCGCCTCTCGCCTCCTCTCACCTCCTCTCGTCTCCTCTCGTCTCCTCTCGTCTCCTCTCGTCTCCTCCACGGTCGAACAGTCGTCGGCGCGGCTGTCAGGCGGGGGACGGAGCCGTGTGGAACTGGCGGGTGAGGTAGTTGGACCAGGTCTGGTGGAACGTGGTGGCGAGCCGGGAGTCGGGGGCGATGAGGTCGAAGGCGTGGTAGGCGCCGGGGTAGAGGTGGAATTCGACCGGGACGCCGTGGGCCCGCAGACGGGCGGCGTAATCGAGGTTCTCGTCGCGGAAGCAGTCGAGGTCGCCGACGGTGATGAAGGTGGGCGGCAGGGCGCTGAGGTCGGTGGTGCGGGAGGGGGCGGAGTAGGGGCAGACGTCGTCGGTGCCGGCGCGGTCGCCCAGGATCGCCTGCCAGGCGAGGATGTTGGTCGAGCGGTCCCAGATACCGATGTCGGTGATCTCGTGGCTCGACGCGGTGCGGTTGCGGTCGTCGAGCATGGGATACGTGAGTGATTGGAACAGCGGTGCCACGCCGCCGCGGTCGCGGATCAGGAGGGTCGTGGCCGCCGCGACGCCTCCGCCGCCGCTCTGGCCCCCGATGCCGATGCGGGTGCCGTCCAGGCCCAGGGCCTCCGCCTCGCGGCCGAGCCACTGGTAGGCGGTGAAGCCGTCCTCGGCGGCGCCGGGGGCGGGTGTCTCGGGGGCGAGCCGGTAGTCGACCACGGCGACGGCGCAGCCGAGGCTCGCGCCCAGCCGGGTGAGCCACGGGTCGTCCTGGGCCGCGAAGCCGAGGACCTGTCCGCCGCCGTGGAACCAGAGCAGGACCGGCAGCGGTCCGGGCGCTTCGGTGGGGCGCAGGAGGCGGATCGGTACGTCGGGGCCGTCCGCTCGGCGCGCGAGGTGCGTCTCGATGGTGACCGACGGGTCGCCGGGCTGGGCGTCGGCGGCGGCCTCGGCCTGCGCGCGGAAGGCCGCGCGCGTTGCGGCGAGGTCCGTCAGGTCGAACGCGCCGTTGGGGGTCATGGGGACTGCGTCGAGGGCCAGGCTCAGTTCCTGGTCCATCAGTTGACGGGATGCGGGCATGGCCGTTCCTGCTCTCGGGGGGTGTTTCGGGGGGAAACGATTCAGGAGGAGACGTCTCAGGGGCGGAACGAGTCGATGACGACCACGCCGGTGGGTCCGTACGTCTCCAGGGACTCCAGGACCTCGCTCGCCTCGTGGAGGCCGACGGTGCGCGAGACGATGCGACCGGGGTCGAGACGACCGGCGGCGATCATGTTCAACATCGTGCCGAAGCGCTGGCCCTGCATGCCGAAGGCGCTCAGGAACTCCAGTTCCTTGACCATCATGACGTCGACCGGCAGCGCGACATCCCCCTGTTCCGCAGCGGTGGTGTGGCCGAGCTGGAGGTGGCGGCCGCGGGTGCGCAGGGAGAGGACGGAGTTGCGGCAGGCGGCGGCGATGCCCACGGCGTCGACCGACACGTGCGCGCCGCCGCCGGTGAGGGCCTTCACCGCTTCGGCGGGGTCGTCGGTCGCCGCGTTGACGGTGTGGACGGCGCCGAGTGCGCGGGCGGCGTCCAGCTTGTCGTCCGTGATGTCGATCGCGATGACGTTGGCACCCGTCGCCGCGGCGATCTCGACCGTCGACAGCCCCATGCCGCCCCCGGCGCCGTACACCGCGACCCATTCGCCGCCGCGGACCTTCGCCTGGTCGACGACGCCGTGGAAGGCCGTCATGTAGCGGCAGGCCAGCGCGGCGACGTCCACGAAGCCGACGCCCTCCGGCACTTCGACCAGGTTGACGTCGGCGAAGCGGACCATGACGTACTCGGCGAAGGCGCCCCAGTAGGACACCCCGGGCACGAGCGAGTCCACGTGCTCGCAGACGTGCTGATTGCCGCTGCGGCACATCTCGCACGAGCCCTCGCCGGGGTTCATCGGGAAGATGACGCGGTCGCCCTCCTTCCACCCCCGCACCTCGCGGCCGACCTCCACGACGGTGCCGGCGAACTCGTGGCCGAGGACGAACGGGGCCTCGACACGCGGTCCGCCCGTCCAGAACTCCCCGGCCCACAGGGCCCAGTCGGTCCGGCAGATCCCGTTCGCCCCGACGCGCACGATCGCGCCGTCCGGCGGGCAGGAGGGATCGGGCACGTCGCGGATGACGAGCGGCTTGTGGAGTTCCTCGATGACTGCGGCGCGCATGGCGCGGCCTCCTCGTGCTGGGAGCTGACGGGAGCGGAGAGCAACCGCCTGAAGTCCACCGGTTCAAGCGGTGGACTTGGAAGCTAGCCGCTTGCCCGGAATCATGTCAACCGCATAAAGTGGTGGACATGGACGACAGAGACGGCAGCCGCGAGGGGCGCCAGCGCGCCAAGGCCGACTTCCGCTTCGACGACGCGCGGTTGTGCTTCGCCTTCGCCGGCACCCTGGCCGACCGCGGCGCGGACACGCCCTTCGAACGGCTGGCCCGCCCCGAGGACCTGAGCCGCTGGGCCGTCGAAAGCGGCTGCACGACAACGGCGCCCCCCTGCACCGAGGCCGACCTCGACCGCGCCAGGCAACTGCGTGAGGCGATCCAGCGGACCGGCCGCGCCCTCGCGGACGCCGCGCCGCCCGCGCCCGAGGACATCGCCCTCGTCAACCGCGCCGCCGCCGAGCCCCCGTCGACACCCGAGCTCGCCCCCGACGCGACCACCGTGCACTGGCACGGCGACGCGCTCGCCGCGGTGCTCTCGATGGTCGCCCGGGACCTGATCGCCCTCTGCGCATCGGAGCACCGCACCCGCGTCCGCATCTGCGGAAACCCCGACTGCGGCGCCCCCTTCGTCGACACCTCCCGCGCGGGCGCCCGCCGCTGGTGCTCGATGAAGACCTGCGGCGCCCTCGTCAAGAAGCGCGCCTACCGGGCCAGGCACCAGACACCCACCGACGGCGCCCGGTAACGACCTTGCCGCGCGCGGCGGAGCCCGGGCGGCTCCGAGGCGGCACGCAGGCGGTCAAGAACGCAGTAAGCCGGGCAGCCGGGTCACGGTTGACGTGACCCGGCTACCCGACTGAGTCACCAGGCATTCGCAGTGCACCACGCAGACACGCGCTTCCAGCCTTCGGTCTCCGCCGAACCCGCCCTGAACCTGCCGGGCGCTACGTCCGACCGATGTCCCAACTACCGTACGCGCCGCTCCCGGTGGGCGGCGATCAGGTCTCGGTACCAGGTGTAGGAGGCCTTCGGGGTGCGCTGTTGGGTCGCGAAGTCGACGTGGATGAGGCCGAAGCGTTGGTGGTAGCCCTCAGCCCATCGAACAGGCTGTCATTCTATCCATGGCGGTGGTCTGCCAGGTCAGCAGCCTGCGACAAGCCGGTACGACCCGACCTCGCGCCGCAGCAGCCATTGGTCGAAGACTCGGCGAAAATCGTCTTCCCCGCGCCTGCCGGCCGGCGCTTCAGCAGTGGCCTGGTAACCATCGGTGACTCCTCGCGGCTCGTCGTCAGGCCCGTCCTCTGATGGTGGCAACCCAGGCGTATAGGATCACCGCCGCCAAAGTTGAACGGCTGGCTGCAGGGAGGCGGGAAACGCGTGAACCAGTGCACGACCACGGCGAAGACAGGCGGTCGCGCCTGCGGCAGGTCCCAGTGGTAGAGCGCGGGCAGCGGAGTGATGCCGGCCTTCAACAGCCCGCCCACCAGCCGCTCGTAGAAGTCGAGCCCAGCACCGTTGACCTCGTCCCGGCCGGCCGGCTGCACGCGCGACCAGGCGATCGAGAACCGGTACCCGTCGAGCCCCAGGCCGCGCATCAACCCCACGTCCTCGGGCCACCGGTGATAGGGGTCGCACGCCACCCGGCCGGTGTCGCCGCCCCTTACTGCGCCGGCCCAGTCGCAGAAGGTGTCCCACACCGACCGGCCGGGGCTATCCTCGTCCATCCCGCCCTCGATCAGGTAGGCGGCGGTGGACACGCCCCAGCGGAATCCGGGCGGCGGGTCGCGACGGTCCGTCATGGATGAATCCCTTTAAACAACACGAGCCACAAATGCGAGCAGGGCTCATTTCAAGGCGAGCCGGCGGCCCAAATCCAAAGCCGAGTGCCACATAGCCCGCAAGGGCCTGGCCCTCAGGGGCCGCCGCACCGATCACCCCACCCGGCCACACCGGCCACAGGTGCGCCATCGCAAACCCAGAACCAGAGCCACGATCATCAGATCGCCAGTGGTGGAACTTCATCGGCCGCACCAACGAGGAGATCGCCCAGACCCGCGCCGACTGGCAGTCCGGCACCCGCTTCGGCGAAGTCCATGGCTACGCCCGCGCCTGCCTGCCCGCCCCGGAGCTGCCGCTGACGCCACTGAAGCGCAGGGCCACGAGCGCTGAGCTGGCGCCGGTAGCTGTGCGGCGGGCTGTATCGGGGCGCATCGATGGTGCTCGACACGCCCCACCGCACTCCAGTGCGTTCGGCGGCGTTGTCCGGATCGCCCGCCCGCACCAGAATCGATGTGATACGGATAGCGGTTGAGGGCGGGCCGGACGGGGGGAGTCGGAGACGTGCGCAATCCGTTGGAGAACGTGGAACTCTCCGAGGCCGTGCAAGGTCTGCGGGACCAGTTGATGGCCGCCGCAGACGCTGCAGACGGTCAGCGCATCAGGTTCGAGGTCGACGAGATCACGCTGGACTTCTCGGTCGAGCTGCGACGCGACGCGACGGCCAAGGCGGGGTTCAAGGCATGGGTGGTCTCCGGCGACGCCCAAGTGGGGGTCGCGCAGAACGCCGTCCACAAGGTGTCCGTGAAGTTGAAGCCGACGGACTCGGCCCTCGGCGGGCCAATCGAGATCGGCAGTCAGGCCGCTGTCGACCTGGGTGACTTCGAGCATCCGTCCGGGCTGCGCGGCGAATGAGCGTCCGGTCCGTCGAACGCATCGCCATCGTCCAGGGAGCGCGGCAGGGCAGCGGCTTCCTGTTGGACTCCCGCCTGGTGCTCACCTCGGCGCACCTGTTCGACGGGGACAACGGGGCCGCTCGCGTCGCCGTCCCCGGAGGGGCGGGGACGCGCAACTGCCGTCTCAGGTGGCGCCGTTACGACGAGGCGTGCGACGCGGCCCTACTCGAAGCGGACGACGACCTGGTCAGGGACGCCACGACGTGCCGGATCTCCGACGTCCGCTGGGGCCGGACGGCGGGCCTGGCCGCGTGGGAGAACTGCGAAGCCGTGGGGTACCCGCTCATCTCGCTGCGGGACGGGGCGAGGCCGGACACCGAGCAGATCGTCGGCACGCTGAAGCCGGGCTCGTCGATCCTACGCGGCCGCTACATCCTGGACAGCTCCCACACACCGCCGCCGACGGCCAGCACTCCCGGCACATCGCCCTGGCAGGGGATGTCGGGTGCCGCGCTCTTCGCCGGAGAATTCCTGATCGGCGTGGTCTCCGGGGACCCGGGACGGTGGGCGCACGCACGGGTGGAAGCCGTTCCAATATCGGTCGTGGTGGCCGACCCCGAGTTCCAGCAGGCGATGGGGACAGCCGTAGGGCTGCGGCCGGAAGTGGTGGAGATTGACAGGTCGGTAGCGCACACGGTGCGCGAGGCCGCCACCTCTCGCCAAGGCGACTGGCTCCGGATCGCCGACGCCGATCCGATCTCCTTCGGCGTCCATCGCGCGCCGGACGCCGCCGGCCATCCGGAAGTGGTGCAGTACGTGCCGCGCAACGTCGACGCCCAACTTGACGCCCGACTCGAAGCGCTGGCAGAGACCGGCGGCATGCTGCTCCTGACCGGGGATTCGGCGGCGGGCAAGTCGCGGGCCCTGTTCGAAGGCATGGTCCGCAATCTCCCGGACCGGTCGGTCTGCAAGCCGGATCCCGACGCCGACCTGGCCTTCCTGCTCGTGTCCTCCGGAAACGACTACGAGAACGTCGTGTGGCTCGACGACCTGCACACCTACCTGCGGTCCGGCGGGCTGACGCCGTCCCTTCTCGACCAGCTTGTCCGCCGGGGCACGGTCGTGCTCGCGACGCTGCGCACCGAGTTCTACGAGCACTACACGGATGAGGAGGACGGGCCGTCACTCTGGCAGGGCACCGGACCGCGTCTGCCGTCCTCGCCGGGCAGGGTGATCCGCGCTGCACACCACCTCACGCTGGACCGGATCTGGACCGACGACGAGCGGCAGGCCGCGTCGGCACGCCAGGACCCGCGCGTCGTCGCGGCCTTGAGCGCCAACCGGGCGCACGGGGTGGCGGAGTACCTGGCGGCGGGGCCGCAGGTCCTCAAGCGGTGGAAGGCCGCCTCCCGGGTGCGGGGCAACCCCCGGGGGGCCGCGCTCGTCGAGGCTGCGGTCGCCCTTGCCCGCACGGGTGTGGACAGTGCGCTGCCACCGGATTCACTGGAACGCCTCCACGAGTACTTCCTCGACCTGGCGGGCGGTCCAGCGCTGCGTCCGGAGGACATGGCGGACGCATGGAAGTGGGCGTCCCGGATCGTGCTGGGCGTGACCAGTCCCCTGGTGCCGGGCCGGGGCGGAACGTGGAAGCCGTTCGACTACCTGGTGTCCGATGCTGCGCGCCGGGCCCGTCCGAACGAACTCCCGGAGCAGGTATGGGAAGAGACGCTGCGCGTCGTGGACGATACGCGCCGGGTGCTGGTGTCGACCGTCGCCAAGGCGGCGGGCCGGCCGGAGGTGGCCAAGGAGGTGCTCCGTCCCCTCGCGGAGGCAAACGATCCAGACGGCCTGATCAATCTGGGGGCGCTGCTGGCAGAGGAGGAAGACTATGACGGCGCCGCCCACTGCTTCGAGCGCGCTGCCGCTCTGGGCGACTCCATGGGGGCACACAATATGGGTGCCGTCTCCTTCAAGCGGGGGCATCTGGAAGCGGCCCGGGAGTGGTACGAGCGCGCGATCCAGAGTGGGGAGCGGATGTCGCTCGGAGCCCTCGGCCTGGTTCACGAGAAACTAGGCGACCAGGACGAGGCGGTGGCGCTCTGGAAGCGCGGTACCGAGGCCGGAGATCCCGGGAGTGCGCTGCACTACTCGGACTGGCTGAGGTCGAAATGGCAGTTGGACGAAGCCGTCGAAGCCCTGAGAGTTGCTGCCGACGGCAAGATCCCGCTCGCCGCCCTCTCGTACGCCGGCGTCCTCCTGCATAGGAAGGACCACGAGACGGCGAATGCCTACGTGTCGCGTGCCTACGCCGTAGCGGTCGAGCAGGGGGAGTTGGGTGATCCGATCGGCTGTCTGATGGCCGGTGTGACGGCGTACTCCTTCGGCGACGTCCGGCTGGGGAAGAAATGGTGGAGCCGGGCGCGTAAACGTGGCTGTCCCTCGGACTGGGTGGTCCTGGAGGCAGAGGAGGGCTCGTCCGGACTGCGGCACCTGGCTTTCAGCCAGGTCTGCCTGGACAGACTCGGAGAGGAGGAAGCCCGTTCGCTCATGCAGTTGCTCTGGGCCGGCGACTGCCAGGACTGCGGGTACCCCCTGGGCGACGGTGTTCCTGCGCTCTATGTGGACGACACCTTCATAGCGGCCAACGCGCGGCTGTTCCACTTCGGACTGTGCCGGTATCCGCACTGGAACGAGTCAGCCCTGACCCAGATAGCCAAAGACGCGGGCATGAGGTGGACGGCATTCACCGCCGGAGTGCCCATGGGGGAGGGATTCGGCCCGCTTTGCGTTCCCGCCCTCGTGGTCAACCCGTCCTTCGAGGTCGCGCAGTTGGTCCGCAGCGAGGACCGCTGGACGGCCACGACGGCGTACGGGCCCCGGTCGGCCAACGCCCAGGTGCTCAACCTGCGACCGTTGTGGTCCGGGCTGCCGCCCAAGTCCTCCGACGGGCGCACCTGGGCACTCACCGGCCCCGGCGAGGCCGCGGTGGCAGTGTTCGGGGAGGTCTGGAGCGCTCCGGCAACCGAGGCGTTCATCGCGCTGGTGGAGCAGTACGGCGGAATGCTGCTCATCACGGCGAGCACCGTCGGGCCCGAGTCCGAGGCCTCGGTGGATGTCCTGGCGGATGTCCTGCAGGCCTGGGACTCGATGACGAGGTGGGTCCCCTTGGAGCCTGGGGCTCCGGGGTAGGCCGTTCCCTGCGGATCATTCGATTGTTGGTTGATCCACAATAGGCGCGGGCAGAGCCGTTGGGGCCGTACCCTACGCCTCGGCGCGGGCGGACGGTGGCGTGATCATCGGGAGGTGATCGACGCGATCGTGTTCAAGTACCGGACCGGGACGCCGTAAACGGAGCTGCAGGAGCGGTTCGGGGTCGTGGAAGGGCGTCACAACCGGCCCTGGAGGTCGGCACTGGACGGTACGTGGGAGCGCGCGCTCACCGCGCTGCTCGCGCTGGCCGAAGCCGAGGGCGACTTGGACCGCGTGGTCACGGTCGACTCGACGATCGTGCGCGCACCAGCACGCCGCCGGGGCCGAGTGGACCCTCACGCGGCAGCGCCCGCTCACCCAGACCGACTGGCTGCTGCCCATTGCCGACGCCCCGCAGCACGAGATCGACCGCCGCTTCCACGCCATCGTCACCGACGTAGTCAGCGCCCCGACCGAACTGGTCGACGAGCACGGCGCCGTAACCTGGCAGCAGCGCACCGCGCTGTGCGGCCACCCGCTGCCTGACGCGGTCGAGAGCATCGACTGCCCGCTGTGCTTCCCCGGGAAGTTCCACGACGCCGAGACCGGCCTGCACTGCAACGTCTTCCGGTACTACGACCCGGCCACCGCCCACTCTCTCAGCCCCGACCCACTGGGCCTCGATCCGGACCTGATCGACCTGTACCACGCGATGCCAGCAGCGTCGAGCAGAAGCAGGCCCACAACTGGGCCAACACGGCGATCACGCCTGGCTTCAAGGCCTCTACAAAATCCGATTCAGCTCAAACCGCTGGTGACGGCCTTCTCAACCATCGAACACCCTGTCTTCACACCCTATGGCCGAGCGCGGCCACCTGCCCGCGCTCGACCAGCGCACTCATCAACCTGGACCGGTCCCACCATGTGCCACGGCCGCCATCGATCTCAACTACTCAGCTCGATAAAGTCGGTGAGTGGAAATCAGGTCGCGGTACCAGGTGTAGGAGGCCTTCGGGGTGCGCTGTTGGGTCGCGAAGTCGACGTGGACGAGGCCGAAGCGCTGGTGGTAGCCCTCAGCCCGTCGAACAGGCTGTCATCCTATCCGTGGCGTTGGCCCGCCAGGTCGTCGAGGAGGAGGTCGGCGACCACCTCCTCGACCACTGCGGTGCGCAGTTCGGCCATGGAGTCGACGAGCGTCCGGTCCCACGGTGCGGGCGTGAGGCGGCCCGGAACGGGGCCCGAGGGGACCCGGGGCACGGCGGCACGGTAGTCGTCGGTTGCCATCCGCCAGGGGACGGCCCCGGTCTTGGCAAGGACGTGCGCCGCGATGCGGATGCCCTCGCCGTCGAAGTCGCCGTGGTACCGCAGGGACGCGCCGTCGTCGGCGAGGCGGCGCAGCAGGTGGATCACGGCGGTGTTGGGCCAGCCGGACGTGCAGACGAGCGGCGGGCACTGCCGGCCGAAGCGCCGTAGGGCCAGGGCGAGCACACTGGGGTTCTCGGTGACGTGCACCGGTCCTGCGGGACCGGTGAATTCGCCGGCTGAGCGCAGTTGGGCGAGAGTGAGGCTGACGGGGTGACCGGATGCGGCGCAGATCCGGGAGATCCCGGCGACCGGGCCTTCTCCCTCGGGGCGGAGCCCGACGGCGAGCACGGCGGCGGACAGTTCGTCGTCGGCGACGCCGGCTCGGCTCCAGAGTGCGCGCCGTCCCTCGGCGGCGTCGGGCATGTCCGTGCCGTACAGCATCGCCAGTGCGCGCAGGACGATGGAGGACAGCCGTGTCCCGTCGTCGAGGGCATGGGAGTCGCCGTCGAGGAGGCGGGCGGCGAGGACCGGTAGTGGCTCACCGTCGGCCGGGAGCGCGGCAAGGACGGCCAGCGCAGCGGTCAGGAGGCCCCTGGTCCGGTCGGGCGAGCCGTCGACGAGGCCGTTGGTCCGCAGGTGGCCGACCCACTCCAGCAGAACGGGCTGGGCGGTGACCACGTCGTGGCCGGCCAGCCACCCCCACAAGGCGTCGCGTTGACCGGCCTTGCGTTCCCGCTCGGCAGCCCGGTCGTGGACCGGGCCGAGGATCGCGGCCACCACGTCCCGGACGGTCCGGCCGCAGACGTCAAGCACGGCGCGGTCGAGTCCGGCAAGCGGGATCGTCGGTTCGGGGCCGGGGAGCCGGTCCAGTCCGAGGAGGTCGGCCAGGGCCTCCCGGCCGGCGTCGTCGAGCGGTCCGGACCGCACCCGACTGACGGGGCGGCCGGTCGACAGGCGATCGTGGACGGCCGACCAGAGGGGCCGGAGTTCGGGGACGTCGAGGGGATGGCGGACCGTCATGCCGATCCGTCCGGGGCGGCTTCGTCGGGCAGCAGGTCGGCGCCCGTCCAGGTGAAGCGGGCGCTGGTGACGGCATCGTCGCCGTCGCCTCCGGTGATCAGCTGGTGAACGGCGATCCCGGAGAGTTCCCGGTAGGTGCACCACTCGTGGTCGGAGGTGAGCACCAGGTCGAGGTCGAGCGCCGCGAGGAGGGCGAAAACCTGCCCGCGGTTGACGGTGTCGACGCCGACGAAGACCTCGTCGAGCAGGATCAACCGCGGGGACTCCGGCACCGCCTCGTAGTGGGCGGCCACGGCGGCGAAGAGCGGCAGGTGGAGTGCGATGGCCTTCTCGCCGCCCGAGAGCGCGCCATGGAGTTTCTTGGTGAGCAGTTGCCACCCGGTGCCGTTGGCTCGGTCCAGCTTGACGACGAACTGGTGCCAGGCCGTGTAGTCGAGGACCTCTGCGAGCTGTTCCTCCCAAGTCGCCGACGTGTTGCGGGTCTTGGCATCCTCGATGCGACCTCGGAAGAAGGCGTGCAGGGCCTCGCGGTCGGCTTCGGTGATCCGGGCCGGGTCCTTGAGCAGGAGCTCACGGGCCGTCCGGGTGCCGGCGGGCAGGTCGGGGTGGATCTGCCACACCAGACGAACCGCCACCCGTGAGGCGGTCCGGACCCGTTCGAGGTGGCCGTTCATCCGCTCGACGAGTTCACCGGCCTGGCGGATCCGGGAAGCCAGGTGGCGGCGGGTGTCGCCGGTGAGGGTCCGGTCGAAGAGGCTCCGTTCGACGGCGGTGATGTCGTCCTGACTACGGTCACGGTCGCTGGTGAGGATGGAGAGGAGGCTGGTCGCGCCGACACGGATGCCGTCGATGGTGGCGGTGAGAACGTGGATGTCCTCCTCGGCTTCGAGTTCGAGGTCGGCACGGCTGCTGAGGCTCTGGCGGGCTCGGTGAACGGCCTCGGAGAGGCGGTTCAGGGCGTCGCCGAGGTTCCTGGTGCCGTGCGGCAGGCTGGGCCATGCCGCGGCGGTCTCGCGTGCCGCGTCGAGGGTCGCGCGAGTGCCGTCCACGGAGGTGAGGACGAGGGCGAGGCCCGCGTCCTCGGGGAATCCGAGGACGCACAGCTGCCGGAAGCTGCGGGCCGCCTCGTTCCGGGCCGCCACGGCCCTGTCGTGCTTGGCCTCATCCTGTGCCGTGGTGGCGCCCAGTGCACCGATACGGCCCTCGAGCGTAAGAAGTGCTTGGGTTCCGGATTCGATGTCGCGACGGATCCGGTCGAGGGACTTCCGGAAGTCACTGATGCGGGCGGCCACTTGGCGGTAGTCCTCGCCGACGGTGCTCTCGACCGCCAGGAGCGTGGATCGGAGCCCGCGGGCGGCGGCCTCGACGGTCTCGGCCTCCGCCAAGCCCTCGGCTGCCGCGTCCCTGGATGCCTCGGCGTGGCTGCGCGCGGAGTTCCAGGCGTGCTGGGCAGCTGTCCATGCCAGGTGGGCGTCGAGCCAGATGTCGGCCTGTTCACGCAACGCGTCGACAGCCGTGTCGGTCGCGTCCAGGGCGGCACGTTCGGTCGGCAGGGCGTGCTCGGCCGAGGCGACGGCGAGCGCACGCAGCGCGTCCCCGACCGCGTCCTCCTGCCGCGCGAGCCGTTCGACGGCCTCGCGTACGACGTCCTCGCGGGCGCCCACCTCGGACTCGGACCGTTCCCAGACGCGCTTGGCCTGCTCCACTTCCCGGTGGTGCGGCCGGGAGCGGAGGTCGGCGCCGAGGCGCGTCCGGCGGTCGGCGAGGGCACGCAGCCGTGTCTCGTAGCCGGTGACGGTGGTGTCGGCCTCCGCGAGTTCGGCGGTGAGGTCCGTGATCCGCCGCTGCCTGGCGCGTTCCCGGGCCGCGGCGCCGATGTGGCTGGACTCCTCCTTGCTCCAGGAGCCGACCGCCGTCGCCAGCCGCCAGCTTCCGTCGGCCGCCACGGCTGCCGGGTGGCCCGTCGGGAGCGTGGGGCCGTAGGCGATGCCTGCGAGCAGCCGCTGCACCCGGCTCGGCGGCACCGGGCCATCGGGATCGGGAGAGAGGACGTCCAGCAGCGAGGGGCCCGCTGCGGGCGCGGCCGCCGCCGGGTCGGCCAGGGTGTCGTGTCCGGTGACGACGAGGCCGCCGTCGGAGGCCATCCAGGCATCGAGCAGGCCGGCCGCTTCCAGGGCAGCTTCGATGCCTGCCTGATCGGCGGGCGGCACGTCCGGCCGGAAGGCCAGCAGTCGCCACAGCGGTGCCCCCGGCAGGACCGACCGGTCGGCCGTTCGGGTCCGTGGTGGAACCGGCGGGAGATCTACCGCGGCCGCGGTGCGTTCCAGTTCCCTGACGACCTGGTCACGCCGGGCACGGGCGTCGTCCCGGCCGGCGCGGGCGGTCGTCTCGTCTGCGGTGATGGAACTCTCCGCCGCCCGGGCGGCAGCTTCGACCAGCACGAGGACGTCGGTCTCGACGGCGGCCCGGGACGCGAGCTCCTCGGCGTCGTCGATCGACAGCTCCGCGCAGTCCTCCGTCGCCCAACGGCGCAACAGAGCGGCATGGGCGTCGACGGCGGCCTCGTAGGCGAGGGCGTTCCCCTCGCTCTTCGTGGTCGCCCCGGCCAACCGTTCGCGCGCCGAGTCGAGGTGCTGCTCCGCCGTCGTCCGGTCCGCGAGGGAACGCTCGTGGCGCTCCACGGCGGCCCGGACCTCGGCGATCTGACGGTGCCGCGAAACGACCGCACCACGCAGCAGGCGCCGCGCCGTACGCCCCTGCACCTCTGTTTCCCCGGCGGGACCCGACGCGGTGCCGAGCACCATCTGCACCTCGGCGCAGACGGACTCCAGGGCTGCTCGCCGCGCCGCGCCGCGCGCCTCGTCCAGGGCGGCCCGGTTGAGTTCGGCCCGCTGCTCGGAGCGCAGCCGCGCATCGTCGGCACGCCCTGCGTCCTCGTCGGCCGCCTGAACCTTCCGGTCGGCGGCGGTGCGGGCCCGGGCAGCGGCACCGGCGGCCTGGTCGGTCCTGCGCCGGAGCCGGTCGAGCTCCTGCCCCTGCCGGTAGGCCTCGGAGTCGAGCAGCCCCTCGATGGCGCCCTCGATCTCCTGCCGTCCGTGTTCGAGCTCCTGCTGCGCCCGCTTGTTCCCGTCGCGCTCACGCACGGCGTCCGCATGCGCCTCCCCACTCTCCCGGGCGGTGCGAGCGAGGTTGTCCATCTCGGTCGTCGCGGCGATGAGCGCCGCCGCCCCGGCGCGCAGGACGCGCTGGGCGTAGCCGCGTTGCTGGTTCGCGACGGCGGTGGCGGCAGCCACCTCGTCGTCCAGGGCCTTCAGGTGTTCGCGCTGGCGGTCGAGGCGTTCGAAGCCCTCGGCCAGTTCGGTGATCTCGCCCTGGCCGAGCGGGGGCAGGGCCCGCGAGAGCAGGGAGGACAGCAGCGACGGATCCAGGCGCTCCGAGAGCTTGGGGGTGCGGAGCTGGAGCAACGCGGTGATCAGGGCGTCGTAGCGCTGCTCGCTGAGTCCGGAGAAGAGCGTGCTCCGGACCGTGTTGCGGTAGTCGGTCGGTGATCCGTGCAGTTCGCCCCGGCCTTGCAGGGCTTCGGCCAGCGCCGCGCGGGTGAGCGGCTGGCCCGCGTCGTTGACCAGGGAGAGACCGCCGGGGCGGTCAATCCGCGCGCCGGTGGTGAAGTAGTCGACGGTGACACCGGTGGTGTGCACGCTGGCCTGGAGTCTGGCGCCGCAGGTGAACCGAACGGGACCGCCGTCGTCATCTCCGTCGTCGCGGACGAACTCCAGCCACACGTACCCGACGCGGGTCTTGCCCGAGGCGCCCTCGCCCATCAGGTTCCAGTGCATGGTGCGTTCGGATCCGCCGAAGGTGGACAGCCGGTTGGGTCGCAGGCTGGCGTCGAGCAGGAAGGGCAGGAGCACCTCCAGCGCCTTCGACTTGCCGGTGCCGTTCTGCCCCCGCAGTAGCAGTCGCCCCTCGTGGAAGGTGAAGACCTCGTCGTAGTAGCGCCAGACGTTGAGGATGCCGGCCCTGGAGGGCCGCCACCGCGTTGCGGCGGCCGCCGTCGGGAGCGCGGAGCGCTGCGGGAGCTGTGTCACGGTCATCGGAGGTCTTCCCAGGTCAGGTTGCGGGACCGTCGGGCACGGTGATCCGGTACCGGAGCGCCGCGGGCCGGGGGACAGTGCGGTCGCCGGCCCGGCGGGCCAGGCCGAAGTCGGCGAGGACGCGAACGGCGTCGGCCGCGAGGCGCTGGGCTCCGTCCTCCGACTGGTAGCTCTTCGCCCACTGCGGGAAGCGCCGCAGGAGTTCGTTCGCCTCGACCGCGAGCTGTTCGGGTGTCAGCCCGTCCGGAGCGGCCGTCAGCGGTTCCAGCAGGAGCAGGGCGGCCACCCGGGCCGTCGCGGAGTCGTCCGGGAACCGGCTGTCGGTGGCGATCCCGTCCGGATCCACGAGCAGCAGGCCGTCAGCCCGTTCCTCCAGCACGAAACCGCCCTGCTCGGCGGCGCGCCGGACGATCTGGCGCCCGGTCGGCGAGGTGAGGTAGGCCAGTTCGTCGGCGCCGAGCTCGTCGTGGTGGAGGACGGGGTCGTCGAAGAGCCGACGCAGCACCGAGTGCCGCAGCCGGAGGTTGCGCTGCGCATCGGAGGCGTCCGCGCCGCCGTACCGGCTTTCGCGCACCATGCCCCGCAGGAGTTCCTCGAAGCGCAGCGGTACCTCCTCCGCCGGCACGGCCAGCCGGGACGGCCCGACGGGTGCGGCGAGCAGGCGCACCAGTACGGTGGCGTCCACCCGGTAGAGGACCTTGGCCTTCGCCGAGTCCACGAAGCTCTCCGAGACCCCGTCCACGGTGAGGAGCGCGCCGTAGGATTCCAACAGCTTGAGGACGTCCACGAAGGCCATGCGCTCGGACTTGCTCGCCGTGTCGAAGGACGGCAGCGCCCCGTCGGTGGCGCAGGCCTGGACGACCCGGTCGGCGAGCAGACCGACCGTCGTCACCGGGACCGGGAGCAGTTCGGCCGCCACGACGCACAGCAGGGTGTAGCGGCGGCGGTCGAGCGGAGCCTTTCCGGACCGCAGCCGGCGGGCGGGGCGCGAGGCGTCGGGGACGGTCCGGATCTTGAGCAGGCGCGCGTACCCCAGGCGCGGCTCCACCACCAGCTGCCAGCCGCAGTGGTAGTCGAACCACTTCGTCAACGGGTCCTGCCGGCGGCGGATCACCTCGAAGGCGGCCGGGTCGCCGCGCTCGGTGATCAGCGGCCGGCCGAGGAGCAGCCTGATGCCCCGGGCGACGTCCTGCCGCTCGGCCAGGACCAGCTGGTTCGCGAGGGTGCTCATCCTGCCTCCCGTCCGGCAGGCTCCCGCGTGCTGCCCGGGCTGCGGACCTCCACCAGGTAATCAGGCCCCTCCAGCCTCCCCCGAGGCGTCCGCAGGACGGCCCGCCCGCCGTCGGGCAGCGGCCGGAGGAGAATCTCGACCCGGCCGTCGGAGGTGACCGCCCGGCGCATGCCGCTGCCGTCCGGTCGCGCGGCGAGCGCCCGGCCGAGGAGGTCGAGCAGCCGCTCGAAGACGGCGTGGTCCAGCAGGCCGAAGCCGGAGAGCCGTACCGGCCCGTCGGTGTTCAGGACGTCCCAGGCCGCTTCGAGTTCGGCGCGTTCCTTCCGGGCCCGCTCGGCGCGGGCCGCCTTGATGCCGCCGATGTCGCGCACCTTCCCGGTGCGGGTGAACCGCTCGGTGCGGCCGCTGGTGCGCAGCAGGGCCGACACCTCCACCGGCGGAGCCTCGGCCCAGCTGCCCGACGAGGGAACCAGCTCCGGGTCGGAGTGGGCGAGATGGGCGTGGCGGGCCGGGCCGAGGCCGAAGGCGGCCGACCAGAGGCGGTGCAGGTCGTCCTCGGTGGGTGCTGCGGCGAACCAGCGGGCCAGCTCCCGGAAGTCCTGGACGGCGCTGGAGGAGCGGCGCCGTGACTCGGTGATCCGGTCGAGGACTTGGAGGAGTGTCACGATCGCGCGGCGCGCCACGTCGTGCAGTTGCTCCACCCGGGGCCGTGCCCCGTCCACCGGCCGGAACCAGGCCTGCAACCCCTCCCAGCGCGCCCGGCGCCGCTCCAACCAGGCCGGTGCGGGATCGCCGTCGGCGACCGGCGGCAGCTCGGCGCCCCGCAGCGCTCGCTCGTGCAGCAGGCTCACCCCCCGATCCTCGACCCGCTCCACGGCGGAGGCCACAGCTTCTCCCCGCTGGTCGAGGTTGACGAGGAACTCCTGGAGATAGGCCACCGTCGCGGCCTTCACCTCCCGGAAGGTCGCCAGGTCCGCGCCTTCGGCGCGCAGCAGGCGCTGCAACTCGCCGTTGAACGCCTTGGTGTTGGCCAGCAGCGCCTCCAGGTGCCCCTCCAGCTCCTGCAGCGTGCTGAAGACCCGCCGGTCCGAGGACGTGGAGTCCCCCAGCAGGACGTACAGTTCGTCGAGCCGGTCCGTGATCGCCTCCAGCACCGCCGTCTGGAGCGCACCGGTCGAGGCGAGGACGGACAGGGCGTGCTCGACCCCGGCGAACGCGGCCTCGCCGCGCCGGGTCAGCGAGTACTGGAGGTTGCGGCGCTCGTACTCCTCGGCGGTGCGGTAGTTCTCCGCGTGGTTCTGCACGACGTCCAGCAGCTGCCACTCCCTGAGCTTCCGCAGCGCCTCCTGGAGCTCGTCGTCGTGGACCGCGTCGAGCCAGCCGACCGTCCGCAGCCGGGCGCGCACGTCGTCCAGCCCGAGCGCGGTCTCCAGCCGCTCGTTGGCCGCACCGAAGGCCTGGAGGATCGCACCGTAGAGCTCGGCCCGATCCCCGGTCGTGAACCGGAACATCTCCGGCGGCACCCTGCGCAACGGCTCCCCTCCTCCCGACGGCCAGGACTCCCGGCCGGCACCACAGTACGGGCCCGCACCGACAACCCGGCACGGAGGCCGGAACATCGCATCCGCATCGGCAGCGCACGGGGGTCCACGACGTCGGCGGCCCGCCTCAGCCCGCCGCGCCCGTGCGCAGCAGGCCGCAGGCCCGGGCGGCCAGGCCGTCGGCGCCGCACCGGGTGGCCAGCTCCAGCCCCCGGGTGAGCACAGCGCGGGCGCCCACCGCGGTGCCCAGCGTCTCCCCGAGATCGACCAGGGCGATCGCGTGCTCGTAGCGGGCGGGCGACCGCTCCAGACGGCCGACCGCCTCCGCCAGCAACTCGGTCGCGCGCGGCCGCTCGTGCACCGCGGCGCACAGCCGGAGCGCACTGCCGACGGCCGAGTCCGTCCCGGACTCCCGGGCCCGCCGGACCGCCTCCGCAGCGAGGCCACGGGCCCGCTCCGGCTGCTCGGGGGCCACCGCCCGCGCCAGGTGGCCGAGCCACGGCGCCCACACCGTGTTCCGCCACCCGCGTGCGTCCAGGGCGGCCCCGGCGGCGGTCAGCGTCGCGGCCGCGCCCGCCCCGTCGCCCCGGGCCAGCAGCAGGCGCCCGTACAGCGTCGGGGCGTCGGGCAGCACCATCACCGTCGGGTACGGCGGGCCGAAGGCGTGCTCGCGCGCGAGCTCCAGGGCCTCGTCCAGCCGGCCGCGCGCGGCCAGGGTCTCAGCCAGCGCCCCGACCGCGTCCCAGTGCAGCGGGCTGCCCGAGCCGATCCGCCCGGCGATGCGCAGGGCCCGGCGCAGGTAGTCCTCCGCCGCGGCGAGAGCACCGCAGCGGAACCGGAGCATGCCGGTCAGCAGATAGGCGAAGCCAAGGTGGCCGCCGCTCCACCCGGCGACCTCGTAGGCGCGCACCGCCTCACCGAACAGCTCCTCCGCCCGGTCGACCCGGTCGGCGTAGAGGTAGCTGATGCCCAGGATCCCGGGCAGCTCGAAGCCCCAGGTGGTGTTGGTCCAACCGAGGCTGCGGGGCAGCCGGCCGCCCGGCAGCGCGGACTCGGCCAGGGCGATCGCCTCCACGCGGTCGACGCCGCGCAGCGTGAGGTCCCAGCAGCGCAGTACGGCCACCGCATGGGCCAGACCGTCGCGTTCGAACACGACCTCGCCCGGCGCCGCGTCCCCGCCGTCGTCGGTGAAGGCCAGGCCGACCGTGCCCAGCATCCGGTCGAACTCCGCGAGCCGCCGGGAGCGGCCCGGGCCCTCCGCGTCCTCGGACTGGAACGCGGCGAACATGAAGTGGGCGACCTCCAGGCGCAGCCGCCCCGGTCCGGGCCCGGTGCGCCGGGCCTCCTCGGCGCACAGCGCGGCGGCCTCGCCGAGCCGGTTGCTGTGGGCGAGGGCCTGGGCGAGCCGGAAGGTCGCGTCCACCCGCAGCTCGGGGCCCAGCCCGTACGGGTCGGCGAGCGCCAGGCGCAGTTGGTTGACCGTGGTCGCCGGGTCGGTGAGCAGCGCCGAGCAGCCGAGTTCGTAGAGCACCGAGGCCCGGTCCTCGTCGGCGGGCGGCTCGCTGACGGCGCGGCGCAGGCAGCGCTGCGCCGCTTCGGGCGCGCCGATGGCCAGGTGTTCGCGGGCCGCCCGGCGCAGCTTGTCGACGATCTCGCCGTCCCCTTCGGGCAGGATCTCCAGCAGGTGCCGGGACGCCGCCAGCAGGCCGAGGCCGGCATTCTCGATCTCGACGGCGGCGACCCCGTGCATCCCGGTCCGGGCGGCGGGCGGCATCGACTGGTAGACCGAGGTGGCGACCAGCGGGTGGACGAACTCCAGCCGGCCCGTCGAGGTGCCCGTCAGCACCCGGTGCCGACGCAGCTCCCGGACGGACTGGGCCGCGGTCTCCGGGCCCTGGGCGCAGATGGCGGCGGCGAGGTCGGGGCGGATGTCGGTGTCCAGCACCGACGCCGCCCAGGCGAAGCGCAGCACGGTGGGACCGAGCCGCTCCAGCCAGTGCCGCAGCGTCATCCCCCGCGCGGTGGCGGCGAGTTCGCGCAACTGCCCGGTGCTCTCCTCGACCGGGTCGAGCCGCTGGTCGGCCACCTCACGCAGCAGGGCGGCGGTCTCGTACAGGTTCCCGGCGGTGACCGCCCAGACCTGGCGGCAGAAGGCGTCCTCGGCCTGCACGCCCAGGGCCGCGCGGACCAGGTGTGCGACCGAGGCCGGATGGAGCGGCCGCAGTTCGTGCCGGCGGTCGGCCCGGTCGGCGAGGCCGCGCTGCAGCGCCAGGGCGTCGTCGGGGAACTCGTCGCGACAGGCGAGCACCAGCAGGGCCGGCAGCTCCCGGGCGCGGACCGCGAAGCCCGCCAGCCAGCCGAGCGACTCCGGGTCGGCCCAGTGCAGGTCGTCGACGATCACGGCCACCGGGGAGCGGAGCTGCACGAGGCGGGTGAGGACGAAGTCCAGCCCGTCCCGCACCCCCTGCGGATCGAGCTGCCCACGGGGTGGCAGCAGCCCGGCCGCCGGGCCGACGACGTCCTCCCACGGTCCGAAGACCCGCGCCCGCTCCTCGTCGGACAGGGCCGCCAGCACCGGCCGCACCAGCTGGCGCACCACGTGGAACGGCTCGTGGCACTGACGCTGCCCGCCCCGGGCGAACAGCACCGTGCAGCCCGCGCGCCTCGCCGCCCGCCGCACCTCGGTCAGCATCGCGGTCTTGCCCAGCCCGGCCGCGCCCGTGTAGAGCAGCAGTTCCCCGACCTCGGTGCCGACGGGCCCGGTGAGCGCCTCGATCGCCCGGCCCGCCGAGCGGATCTCGGTCTCGCGCTCGTGCAGCGGACCGCCTTCCTTGCCGGACCCGCCGTCACCCCCGGCCTCGGCCTCCCCTGCGGACACCGTCGCCTCCAATTCGCCGTTCCACAGCCGTCGTTACCGGGGTTGAGGCTACTGCTGAACGGACGGCTCCGGTGCGGGCTTGACAATCCGACCGCTCGGAGGTCGCGCCGGGGTGGTCCTGGCTCGTGCAGCCCGTCCGGTGGAGGAAGTCCCCGTGTCAGGGAGCGGCCCCACTCCGTTTCGGGCGACATGAGTTACCTGGTGCTCTCCGCCTCGGCCACCCACCGGTTGATGGCGGCAACGCTGGAAGCGAGGCATCTGCCGGTCACGTCCGCTGGAGTGTCGTGTCGACGGCCACTCGGTGTTCCAGTCCGCTCTGCGACCACTGCTCCGAGGAAAGGGCAGACGGACCTGCCGGTTGGCCGTTCGGAGCGGCCGGAATCTCCGTCTGCCGAGAAGCCGTACGTCCCGCAGCAGCTGAAGGCCAACTACCTTGGTCGATGGGCCCGGTGGGCGGCGATCAGGTCGCGGTACCAGGTGTAGGAGGCCTTCGGGGTGCGCTGTTGGGTCGCGAAGTCGACGTGGATGAGGCCGAAGCGCTGGTGGTAGCCCTCGGCCCACTCGTAGTTGTCGAGGAGGGACCAGGTGTAGTAGCCGCGGATGTCGATGCCTTCGGCGGTGGCGGCGGCTAGGGCGTCGAGGTGGGCGGACATGAAGTCGATGCGGGGTTGGTCGGGGGTGGTGGACTCGGTGACGGAGCAGCCGTTCTCGGTGATGGTGATGGGTGGGAGGGCTTTGTCGTAGGTGTCGCGGAGGTTGAGGAGGAGTTGGCGGAGGGCGTCGGGGACGACGGGCCAGCCGAAGGCGGTGTGGGGGACGTCGGGGATGTCGACGAAGTCGAAGGGGAGGCCCGGTTCGGTGGGGGCGGCGATGCGGGTGGGGTTGTAGAAGTTGAGGCCGAGGCCGTCGAGGCCGGGGGCGGCGATGAGGTCGGTGTCGCCGGGGTGGATGGCGCCGTAGAGGTCGTCGGGGACGCCCAGGGCGGTGAGGTCGGGGTAGCGGCCGAGGAGGACGGGGTCGGTGAACAGGCGGTTGTGGAGGGCGTCGTAGGCCTGGGCGGCGGCGAGGTCGGCGGCGGAGGAGGTGGCCGGCTCGACCGGGGTGAGGTTGTTGGAGAGCATCACCTCCAGGCCGCGGTCGTGGAGCACCGAGGCGGCCAGGCCGTGGGCGAGGAGCTGGTGGTGGGCGGCCGGGAGGGCCTCCAGCATCAGGGTGCGGCCGGGGGCGTGGGTGCCGAGGGCGTAGCCGAAGACGGTGTGGACGAAGGGCTCGTTGAGGGTGATCCAGGTGGGGACGCGGTCGCCGAGGCGGTCGGCCATGACGGTGGCGTACTCGGCGAAGCGGTAGGCGGTGTCGCGGTTCAGCCAGCCGCCGTTGTCCTCCAGGGCTTGCGGGAGGTCCCAGTGGAAGAGGGTGGGGAGTGGGGTGATGCCCGCTTCCAGCAGGGCGTCCACCAGGCGGTCGTAGAAGGCGAGTCCGGCGGGGTTGACGGTGCCAGCGCCGGTGGGGAGCACGCGGGGCCAGGCGATGGAGAAGCGGTAGCCGTCCAGCCCGAGGTCCTTCATCAGCGCGATGTCCTCGGGGTACCGGTGGTAGTGGTCGCAGGCCACCGCGCCCGTGTGGCCGTCGCGGACGGTGCCGGGGCGGGCGGCGAAGACGTCCCAGACGGAGGGCCCGCGGCCGTCCTCGGTCACCGCACCCTCGATCTGGTAGGCGGCGGTGGCGGCGCCCCAGCGGAACCCCGTCGGCAGGTCGTAGCGGTCCGGCATGACTGCCTCCTGACGTGAACGTGAGGAGAACTCATGTTACTGGCGCGACACCGAAACACCAGGGCCAACCGGCCACCGCCACAAGGGAACAGCCGCCACCCGACCGGAGGAGCGCGGCGCACCCCCGGCGGGCGCGGTCGGACAGGCCCCTACCCGCCCGCGCGCCATCCCACCGGGCCCCGTCCGGTGGCCGACCGCCGGGGAGGGGGGTTGCATGGGGTGACCGGGCCCCAGCGATTCGGGAGGCTACCGTGTACGAGATGTGGGCCGAGCACGACCCGGCGGTGTCACCGCCGGCCGTGGTGTGGCACGTGGTGACGAAGAACGACTCGTCGACGTCCCTGTGCGGACGCTTCCTCGAACCCGCCCAGCGCGTCGCGCCGGCTGCGGGCGTCGAGGAGTCGGCGGGCCCGGACCGCTACTGCGATCCATGCCTGATCACCGTTCGCGAGGCCATGGCCGCGGCGGCTCGGTGAGCGGAGCCGCTTGGCCGCCCCAGGCCTGTCCGACCGATCTGGACGGGACAGGACCTGGGCGTTCGACGGCGGCGACGGCGTGAACTGTGGTACCGGAGCGCGAGGTTGGGCGGACCGGTCGGTACGGTCAGTACGGCCCGGCCAGTGCGGCCACCCCCGGGAAGCGGGCGATCGCCTGGCCGGCGGTCGGCGGGTGGGCGCGCCGGGGTCTCAGTGCGCCGAGGGCCACCGCGGGCCTGGCCAGCCGGGCGGGTCTGGCGGCGAGGGAGAACACCTCGAAGTAGGCGGCTGAGACGGCGGGGTCGGTGAGGGCCGCGCCCAGCACCCGGCGGGTGTACCAGCGGGTGAACACGGCGGCGGGCCCGGCGGCGGTGGCGGGGTGGCTCGACAGCGCGTCCGGGAAGCCCTCGTCCTGGTCCTTGGCCATGTCCCAGGGCGTGTCGACGACCCTGGCGATCCGCCGCTGGATCAGTCCGCTCACCCCCGGGTGCAGGCCTTCGCTGTCGACGGCGGCGCGGATGGCGGCGGCGCACTGGGCCGCGACCGTCATGCCGTGCCCGTACACCGGGTTCAGCGCCGCCACCGCGTCGCCGGTGGCGGCGAACCCGGCCAGCGGGCCGCCCTCGTAGCACTCGTAGCGGCGCCGGCGGTTCAGTGTCCCGTGGCAGGTGCGGATCGGGCCGAGCGGGCGGGCGGCGCGGGCGAGGTCGTGGACGACCGGGTGGTCCAGCGCCTTCAGGAAGTCGTGGAACTCGCGCTCGCCCCGGGCGGGTTCGCCGCCCCGGGTACCGGAGAGCGTGACGATCCAGCGCCCGTCCTCGATCGGGATGATGGTGGCGCCCCGACCGGGCCGGCCACGCCCCGGGACGGGCACGATGCTCACCACCGGGAAGCCCTCGTTCCCGCCCGGCGTCTCGAACACCCGGGCGGCGTAGGCGAGTCCGGCGTCCACCGTCTCCTCGCACAGGCCCTTGACCCCCAGCGCGCGCAGCCACTCCGGAGCACGGGAGCGGCGGCCGGTCGCGTCCACGACCAGGTCGGCCCGCAGGGTCTCCCGCGAGCCGTCCGGGTTCTCGATGTGGACCCCGACGATCCGGCCCGGGCCGCCCACCAGGCCGAGGACGGAGGTGCGTTCGCGGACCGTCACGTTCGGCTGCTCGCGCAGCCGCCGCCGCACGACGTGGTCGAGCAGGTGGCGGCTGCACGCGATCAGGTAGGCCGGCGAGTCGAAGCCCTGCAGCCAGCCCGGCCCGAGGCGCATCAGCAGGCCGGCGGGGATCGAGCGGTAGTGGGCGCCGGCGGCGAGCAGGGCGTCGAGCGTCCCGGGCAGGACCTCCTCGACGGCGTCCGCGCCGCCGCCGAGCAGGATGTGGCTGAACTCGCCCTGCGGCAGGCCCCGGCGCGGGCCGGGCAGGACGGGCAGGACGTCCTGTTCGAGAACGGTGACGGTCCGGGCGTGCGGCGCCAGGGCGGCGGCCGCCAGCGTGCCGGCCAGGCCGCCGCCGAGGACGAGGGCCGTGCTCACCCGGCGGCTCCGGTGGGGGCGAGGCCGTCCCGGCGGGTCGCGCGCATCCACACCGGGCCGGGGCGCAGCGTGGCGAGCGGCAGCTCGCGGACGGTCCGGCCGGGGACGTGCTCCAGCCGCCAGGCCCGCATGATCGTGGCGAGCAGCAGGACGGACTCGGTCATCCCGAACTGCTCGCCGACGCAGCGGCGCGGTCCCGCGCCGAAGCCGATGAACGGGCCGCGCTGCGGGTGGACACCCACCCACCGCTCGGGGTCGAAGCGGTCGGGGTCGGGGAACAGGGCGGACTGGCGGTGCAGGAGGTAGGGGCTGTAGACGACCGTCGTGCCCTCGCGCAGGCGGTGCGCGCCGAGTTCGGTGTCGGTGGCCGTGACGCGGGTGAGCAGCCAGCCCGGGGAGTACAGCCGGACGGCCTCGCGGACGACCCGGGTGGTGAGCTCCAGCCCGTCGACGCTCGCTGACGTGCCGGCCGCCGGGGTGGCGTCGGTCTCGGACGCGCCCACTCCGGCCGCGTCCGCCTCGGCCGCGTTCACTCCGAGCACGTTCACTCCAGCCGCGTCCACCCCGGCCGAGTCCACCCCGACCGCGCCCACGTGGGCCGCGTCCACCTCGGCCCGGACCCGATCGGCGATGTCCGGGTGCTGGGCGAGCAGGTGCAGGGCCCACACGGTGGAGTTGGCGATGGTGTCGAAGCCGGCGGCGAAGATCGTCATCACCTGGTCGGTGACCTCCGCGTTGGAGAGCGCCTGCCCGCCCGCGTCGGCGGCCACCAGGGTCGACACCAGGTCGCCCCGGTCCTCCGGATCCGCGCGGTAGGCGGTGACGACCTCGTCGACCAGGCGCACCAGCCGGGTGCGGGCGGCGTCGTAGCGGCGGTTGGCCGGCAGCGGAAGCCGGTTGATCCGGTGGGGCAGCAGCATGCGCCGGTAGGAGCCGCCGATCAGCAGCACGAAGTCCTCGACGGTCTCCTGGAGGCCGGTGAACGGCAGCCGGGTGAACAGGGTCGAGACCAGGCTGCGCCCGGCGGCCAGGCTCAACTCGGCGGTGATGTCGACCTCCTGCCCGTCGCTCCAGGACCCGGCCAGCCGCCGGGCCTCCCGGGCCATCACCTCCGTGTACCGCGCGATCCGGTCGGCGCGGAAGGCGGGCTGGACGTAGCGGCGCTGGCGGCGGTGGTCGGCGTGCGGGCAGGTCACCAGGCCGTTGCCGGCGAAGTCGCGGACCCGTTCGAACAGGAACCCGCCCTTGTCGAAGACCCGGTCCTCGCGCAGGACGTGCCGGGTCAGCTCCAGGTCGCAGACCACCACCGCCGAGACCGGCCCCAGTCTGATCTGGACGAGGCCGCCGTACCGGGGCAGGGAGCGCAGGAACGCCAGCGGGTCGCGCAGGAACGGCACCAGGTGCCCGAGCAGCGGCAGGCCGCCGGGCGGACGGGGGATCATCGCGGTGACTCCGTACGGTAGCGGGCGGCCGTCGCCGTCCAGTGGATGAGCGCGCGGGTGAAGCGGACCAGTCCGAGGGCGAAGGCCCGCACCTCGCCGGGCGCCGAGGGGTCGCGGGCGATGCCGTCCGCCAGGAACTCCAGCGTCGTCGACTCGGCCTCGCACAGCGCCCCGAGCCGGGCCGACGCCTCCTTGGGGGCCAGGCCCTCGTGGACGGTGAACGAGCGCAGCAGGTTCTTGCCGTTCCCGGCGGCGGACTCCCCCTCGGCGGAGTAGAGGTCGTTGACCCAGCAGACGACGTGGTTGAAGCGCATCAGCAGGTCCGCCACCCTCGGGTGCCGGAACACCTCGTCGGCGAGGTCCAGGCCGTGGGCGAGCTCGATCCAGCCCGCCGCGCACGACACGGCGCCGTCCTGGTCCCGTCGGCGCAGGTACTCGGGGACGGTCTGCACGGCGCCGGCCGGGGCGGCGGCCCCGGGGGCGTGGAACGGGGTGTCGCGGAAGGGAGTGCCGTGGGAGGAGGAGTCGCGTAAGGGGGTGTCGCGGAGCGCGGCCTCGTCGAGGTAGCCGAGGGAGGTGTCCAGGTACGCGCGGAAGTACGCCGCGTAGCGTGCCTGCCACTGCGGCGGTGTCAGCTCGACCGTGTCACGCCACAGCACCGCGAACGCCTCGACGAGTGCGTCGCCGTCCGGAACACCACCTCGAACGCCCTCCAAGCCCGCGTCCAGGACGTCCGTGAGCGCCCGGACGGTCCGCCGGGCCGCCGTGACGGGCCCGCCGATCCACTGGTCGTCGAAGCGGTCGTCGAGGATCCAGGTGAGCACCAGCCACTTCGCCGCCGCGACCAGCCGCGGACCCCGGGGAACGTCGCCCCACGCCTCCGCCACCAGGTCCAGGTGGCCCTGTGCCAGGAACCCTTGGACGTCACCGCCGAGCACGCCGCTCGCCACCAGCCACGCCCCGACGTCCCGGCGGAGGGCGTCGGCCTCGCCGTGCGGCGCCGGTCTGGCGACTCCCGCGAGGAGGTCGGGGCCTCCGGGGTGCTCGGCGGCGAGGCCACACATGCCGCGGTACGGCGAAATGCCCATGCCTGTGCTCCCCCTCGCTCACCACCTCCGACCGGCCGGTCGGAGAAGGACCAGTCTGGCCAGCCACCGCGACTGTTCAAAGCGCAACCATCGCTTTTCCCCCGCACGAGTGACCGCGCCGTCACCACGTCGACACGGACCGTGACCGATCCCGCCCCCTCCCGACGCGCTCCACCCGTCGGCGGCCGGGCTCCCGCCGGGCGTCCGATATCCGGTTGGGACGTGGTGCCGGAGTGGCTACGGTGGCGGGATGGCGACTCAGGTGGTTGTGCTGAACAGTGGTTCCAGCTCGGGCAAGTCCGGGATCGCCCGGTGTCTGCAGGCGGTGCTGCCGGAGCCCTGGCTGACGGTCGGGGTCGACACCCTGATCGAGGCGATGCCCGCGTCCCTGCACGATGCGGACGGGGGCATCGGCTTCGCGGCCGATGGCGGGGTGAGCGTCGGGGCAGCGTTCCGGGCCCTGGAGGAGGCGTGGATCGCGGGGGTCGCGGCCATGGCGGGGGCGGGCGCGCGGGTGATCGTCGACGAGGTCTTCCTCGGCCGGGCGGAGTCCCAACTGCGCTGGGAGAAGGCGCTCGTGGGCCTGGACGTGCTGTGGGTCGGGGTCCGCTGCGAGGCGGCGGTGGCCACCGGCCGGGAGCTCGCCCGGGGGAACCGGATCCTGGGGATGGCCGCTTCGCAGGCGGAGCTGGTCCACCAGGGCGTGCGCTACGACCTGGAGGTGGACACCTCGCGCACCGAGTCGCTGGAGTGCGCGCGGAGGATTGCCGCCCACCTCGGAGGTGGCGCCGCCGGATCCGCCCCCGCCGGCGGGTGACCTGGGGCCGGGTCCTGGTCCTGACCGACGCAGAATCAGAGTCGGCGTCGGCCAGGACCAGGACCAGGACCAGGACCAGGACCAGGACCACGGATCACAGACAGGGCTCAGGCCTCAGGTCAGGACTTCTCCCGGTGCCGCCACCGCACCGGGTCGGCGGCGCTCGGCGCTCCGGCCCCGGTCCGCGCCAGTGGCCGGTAGCCGGCGCACGACAGCACGAGCAACTCGTTGTCCCCGGGCTGGAATTCGTACTCCACCCGCTCCACCCGGCTCGTGATCCCGAGGGTGTCCAGGTGTCGGCGCAGCCCGTCCAGCTCCCCGTAGCGGACGCCGGTGTCGTACACCATGACGGGGAAGAGCCTGACTTCACCGCGGGCGATCCGGGCGAGTTCCAGGAGGGCCGCCAGGTGGAAGTCCGCGTCCAGCCGGTTGCCGTACGAGAAGAGCAGGTGCGAGCTGAGGACCAGGTCGAAGGAGTCGTCGGCGAACGGGAGTTCGGGCAGCGAGCCGGCGACGTAGCGGTCCGGGCGGGCGGCGATGTCGGCCCGGAAGTCGCGGGCGCTGTCGATCCGCAGACCGGTGAGCCGGTCGGGGTCGCCGTGCCACGTCCAGACGAAGTCCGATGCCTCCCGGACCAGTTGGTCGCGCTTGTGCCGGGTCTCCCGTTCGACGAGGACGCCGAGGTCCTCCCGGTGGTGGGCGTACTCGCGGTCGACGGCCACCGCGTCGATGCCGCGCCGGCCGGCCTCGGCCGTGAAGGCGGCCGCGCCGCCCGGACAGTCCAGGATGCGCCGGCCGGGGGCGAGGTCGCCGTCGGTGAGCGCGAACATCGCGCGGTACTCGTCGAAGGAACGTGCGCTGACCAGCACGGTTCAGCCCCTCCCGACGTACGGCATGGTGGTGGGCAGGACGGTCAGGGACTGGACGTTGGTGTCCGGCGGCATCGAGGCCATCAGCAGGACGGCCTCGGTGAAGCGTTCCACCGGGATGGTCGCCTCGACCGCCATCGTGCCGTCCGCCTGCATGGCGGCGGGCTGCGGGCCGCCGTCGACCGGGGTGACGTTGCCGACGTCGATCTGGCCGACCGCGATGCCGTGCGCACGGCCGTCCAGGGAGAGCACCTTGGTGAGACCCAGGACGGCGTGCTTGGCGGCCGTGTAGGCGATGGAATTGGGGCGCGGGACGTGGGCGGACGGCGCGCCGTTGTTGATGATGCGCCCGCCCTGCGGGGACTGGGTGCTCATCACCCGGAAGGCCTCGCGGGCGCAGAGGAAGCCGCCGGTGACGATGGTGTCCAGGACGCGGTTCCAGTCCTCGAACGGGGTCTCGGTGATGGGTCGGCGCGGGGCGGCGGCACCGGCGTTGTTGAACAGCAGGTCGACCCGGCCGAAGTGGTCGCGGACGGCGTCGAACAGGGCCGCGACCTCCTCCGGTCGGCGGATGTCGGTCGGGACGGCCAGCACCCGGGCGGGGTCGAGCTCCGCGAGGGCGATGGTCTCCTGGAGGGCGTCCTTGCGCCGCCCGGCCAGCGCGACGGACCAGCCGGCGCCCAGCAGGGCCAGCGACACGGCCCGGCCGAGCCCGCTGCCGCCGCCGGTGACGACGGCGGTACGCCCGTGCGGTGCCTGCGCGCTCCCGGTCACATGTCCTCCGTGTTCATCCAGATCCGCAGCATCCGACGGGAGTTGGGTGCCGGCTCGTCCACGTAGGCCGAACGCCCGTGCAGGACGCGGCTGTTGCGGATGATCAGCAGGTCTCCGGCGGCCATCGGGAGGCCGAAGGCGATCTCGGGCCGGTAGAGCACCTCGTCGAGCACGCCGAGCGCGTCCCACTGGCGGTCCGTCAGCGGCGGCCCGCCGCGGTCGGGGGACGAGCGGACGGTGCGGGTCTGGTAGTAGCAGGCGATGGTCCCGTCCTTCTGGGTGTAGAGGATCGGGGAGACCACGACCTGGGGCCCGGCCCGACCGGTCCGGTCGAAGGTCCAGTCCTCGGTGAGGGTGGCCAGGGCGTCCGGCCGCTCCCGCCTGATCAGGTCGTAGACGTGCCGCGCGCTCGCCAGCTTGGTCAACCCGCCACCGTTGTGGGCGGGTCGGATGCAGAGCAGGACGAGCAGGTCGCAGGTGTCGCAGTGGAAGCCGAGCTCGGTGTTGCCGTCGCCGTCCTGGTCGCGCAGCACCTGGGTGAGGTCGCCGCGCCCGTTCTGCGGGACGATCTCGCCGAAGTCCCGCAGCAGGAAGGACAGGGCGGCCGCGACCTCCTCCTCCGGGGCGGTCGGATCCATCAGCCCGGTGACGTGGGCGACGCCGACGGAGCGGGCGCCGCCCTGGACGAGCGCGCGCAGCTTCGCCCGGACCGGCTCGGCCGCGCCCCACCGCTCGGCCCGCGCGTCCGCCCAGAGCAGTTGTCGCTCACCCTCGTCGAGCGGGAGCGACCACTGCTCCCGCCGCGCCTCCAACTCCGAGCTGCTCCAACCGATTTCGGACACCGTGTCGTCGTACATGTGTGGAACCACTCCTCTCTACCGCTGGGCGGCGGCCGCCGCCACCGCCTTGGACCAGAGCGCCAGCGCCTCGTCGACCTGCCCGGCCGTGACGGTCAGCGCCGGGATCATCCTGACCACGTTCAGGTGGACACCGCAGATCAGCAGCAGCAGGCCGAGGTCGGCCGCCGCCTGCTGGGCGCGCTTGGCGGTGTCCGGGTCCGGGGAGCCGTCCGGGTGGCAGAACTCGTTGCCGATCATCAGCCCGAGGCCCCGGACGTCGGCGATGCCCGGCGCTCCGGCGGCGACCGCCCGCAGGCCGTCCAGCAGCCTCGATCCCTGTTCGGCGGCGTTGTCGACCAGCTGCTCGTCCCGGATGACGTCCAGCGTGGCCAGCGCGGCGGCGCAGGCCACCGGGTTGCCGCCGTAGGTGCCGCCCTGCGAGCCGGGCCAGGCCCGCCGCATCAGGTCGGTCGGCGCGGCGATCGCGGACAGCGGGAAGCCGCTGGCCAGGCCCTTGGCGGTGATCAGGACGTCGGGCACCACGCCGTCGTGGTGCAGGTGGGCCCAGAACCGGCCGGTGCGGCCGAAGCCGGTCTGGATCTCGTCGACGACCAGCAGGATGCCGTGCCGGTCCGCGCGCTCGCGCAGCCCGGCGAGGAACCCGGCGGGCGCGGGCACGTAGCCGCCCTCGCCGAGCACCGGTTCGACGAACATCGCGGCGGTCTCGGAGGGGGCGCTGACGGTCGCGAGCACCTGGTCGAGCCCGCGCAGGGCGTGCTCCACGGCCTGCTCCTCGCTCAGCCCGAGGCTCAGGCCGAGCCGGAAGGCGTCGGGGAACGGCGCCACCGCGACACCGGGCATCACCGGGCCGATGCCCGCGCGGAAGCGGCTGCCGGCCGTGGTGAGCGCGGCAGCGCCCATGGTGCGGCCGTGGAAGGAGCCCTCGAAGACGATCACGTTCTGCCGGCCGGTGGCGTGCCGGGCGAGCCGCAGCGCCGCCTCCACCGCCTCGGTGCCGGCGGTGGCGTAGAACAGCGAGTCCAGGCCGGGCGGCAGCACCTCGCCGAGCCGCTCGGTGAGGGTGAGCAGGGGGTCGTGCAGCACGGTGGTGTACTGGCCGTGGATCAGCCGGCCGGCCTGCTCGCGCACCGCCTCCACCACGCGCGGGTGGCAGTGGCCGGTGCTGGTCACCCCCACGCCGGAGGTGAAGTCGAGGTAGCGGCGGCCGTCGGCGTCGAAGAGGTGGAGCCCTTCGCCGCGGGTGGCGACGACGGGGGTGGCCTGCTTGAGCACCGGGGAGAGCTGGGACACGAGGTCCGCCTTCCATGGGTCTGGGGGTACGGGTCGGTGGGGGCGCAGCTCACGGGGCGGCGGCGCGCCGAACGGGTCGGTACGGCGGACGGGGATCGGGGGTCGGTCCTGCGGACGGGAGTCGGTGCGGCGGACTGGAGTGAGTGCGGCGGGACGGGGGTCAGTGCGGCGGCGCGACGGGCGGCAGGTAGCCGGCCTCGGCGGCCCGGGTGAGCGCGGCCGACCACCACTGCGGGGTGGGCTCGGCGAACCGGACGCCCAGCCGGTCCAGCACGGAGGTGGTGTACGCGCGGTCCACCAGGACGTTGCGCTCCTCCTGGAGGGACCACGCGGCGGCCAGCCCCGCCGCCGTCGGGTGGTCGCGTTCGGCCCGGGCGATCGCCGCCGCGAAGGCCTCGTCGTCGGTGAGCCGGACGGGGTGGCCGTGGCCGGCGAGCCAGCGGACGAGTTCGTCGTGCGGCGTCTCGTGCGGGCTCTCGACGTGGTAGGCGCCGGGCGCGGCGTACGGGTCCAGCGCGATCGCGGCGATCCCGGCGGCCACGGTGTCGACGTAGGAGAACGCGTAGGTGGTGTGCGGCCGGCGCGGGGCGGCGCCGGCCAGCAGGTAGCCGCGGATCAGCTGGTAGATCCGGTTGTCGCCGATGTTGGCCTGGAAGGCGCCGGTCCGGCTGTGCGCCGCGATGTGGCCGCTGCGGTACAGGTAGGCGGCCCGCCCGGTGGCCGCCCAGGCGCGGACGGTCTGCTCGGCGGCGAACTTGGTCCGCTCGTACGGGGTGCGGAAGTGCTGGCCGATCCGCAGGTCGGCCTCGCTGAAGCGGCGGGGCGGGCCGTCCACGCCGCCCGCGACGGCGAGCGTGGAGACGTGGTGGACGCGGGCCTCCGGGGCGTGCTCGTCGATCCAGCCGAGCAGCCGCCGCACCGCGGCGTGGTTGGTCCGCTCCAGGTCGTCGGGCGAGGCCACCAGCCGGACGTCCGCGGCGGCGTGCACGACGAGGTGCGCGCCCCGGGCGCACGCCAGTCCGGCCGGGGACAGGCCCAGCCCCTCCCGGTCGATGTCCCCGGCGACGACCTGGATCCGGCCGTCGTCGGCGCCCGCGCCCAACCGCCGGACGGCGCCGGCGTCGTGCTCGGCCCGGACCAGGCAGGTGACGTGGGCGCCCCGCTGGACGAAGGCGTCGAGCAGGTGCCGCCCCAGGTAGCCGGTGGCGCCGGTGAGCAGCACCCGGGCGGGTTCGCGCACCGTGATGCGGGCCGCCGGTACGGCGGGTGCCCGGGTGCCGGGGTGGAGCAGTTGGCCGGAGGTCGACAGCGGCGCCCGGACGGGACGGGTGGCGGCACCGGCACCGGCACCGGCCTCGGCGGCCACCGTCCCGGCGAACGCGGCGACGATCCGCTCGGCGGCGGGGTGCGGCAGACCGGGCCACCCGTACACCAGGTCGGCGACCAGCCGGTTCTCCACGATGCGGGCGGTGAGGCGCAGGTCGTACAGCGGGTCTCCGCCGGTGCAACGGGCCACTCCGGCCTGCTCGTCCGCGACGGTCCAGTCCAGTGCGGGCTCGTCGGGCAGCCGGAAGGTGCCGAGGAAGTTGAACCCGGCGGCGGGGCGGGTGCCGGGGGCGTCCATCGCCTGGACGGGGGCCTCGCGCAGGCGCTGCGCGGCCCCCTCGGGGCCGGCCGACGCCTCGACCACCAGCCGCTTGACGGCGGTGAACCAGCCGACGGTGTCCAGGAATTCGCCCGGATCGCCGGCGGTGTCCCGGCCGTGGGTCTCCACCTCGACGGGCAGCCGCGGATGGCCGCTCCAGCCGGTCACGGCGTCGGCGAAGGCGGCCAGCAGGAAGGCCTCCAGGCCCGTCCCGCCGCCGTGGCGGCCGACCAGCCGGGCGGTGCCGTCCTCGTCGAGCGTCCAGCCGACGGCCGCCGGCTGCGCGCGGACCACGGGCGCCGGCGCGGACTCCGGAGAAACGGACTCCGGCGCGGACTCCGGAGAAACGGACTCCGGCGCGGACTCCGGAGAAGCGGGCTCCGGAGAAGGCGACACCGGCGCCTGGGGCGGCGGCGCGGCAGCGGCCCACTGGTAGAAGTCCGGGGTCGGCGGCAGGTCGGCCGGCTTCTGGTCGAGCACCGCCCGGTAGGCGTGGGCGAGGTCGTCCAGCAGGATGCGCCAGGACAGCCCGTCGACCACCAGGTGGTGCGCGATCAGGGCGAGCCGGTCGTCGGTGCCGGGCGGGCCGGTGAACAGGTGGGCGCGCAGCAGCCGACCGGCCAACGGGTCCAGACTGCGGTGGAGTTCGGTGCAGACCCCGGCGACGGTCTCGGCGATCGGGGCCGCCCCGCGCGGGATCCGGGAGAAGGACAGCGGGTCGAGGTCGGCCACCGGCCGGGGTGCCTCGTAGCCCTCCGGCGAGACGGGCCGCCGCAGCGCCGGGTGGCGTTCCAGGACGGCCGCGAGCGCGGCCGAGAGCGCGGCCGGGTCGACGGCCGTCCGGCAGCGCAGCAGCACGGACTGGTTCCAGTGCCGCAGGTCGTCGACGGACTCCTGGCGGTACAACCACCGCTGGGCGGGGGCGAGTCGACTCCCCCGGTCGCCGCCTCCGGTTCGCCCGGCCGGAGCGGCGGCCGGAACCGGTACGGCTGCGGCGGCCGCGGCCAGGCCGTGCGCGGTCGGGTGCCGGTAGAAGTCGTCGTAGTGGACGCGCAGGCCCGACCGGCGCAGGAAGGCGACGGTGCGCATGGCGAGGATGGAGTCCCCGCCGAGGTCCAGCACGTCGGTGTGCGGCCCGACCCCGGGCAGGCCCAGTGCGGCCGCCCAGAACCCGGCGATCGACCGGGCCAGCGCGTCCCCGTCCGAGGACGGCCCCGACTCCGCCCGGGCCTCGACCAGTTCGGCGACCAGCTCGGCCAGCCGCTCCCGGTCGAGCTTGCCGTTCGGCCCGACCGGGAACTCCGGCAGGGTCAGGACCGGCTGCGGCACGGAGTAGCCGGGCAGCCGGTCGCGCAGGTAGGAGCCGAGCCCGGCCAGCCCGGCGCCGTCGGCCGACAACCGTACGGCGGCCAGGAGTTGGTTCCCCACGGCGGTCTCCCGGACCAGCACCGCGGACCGGGCGACGCCCGGGAAGTCGTCCATCGCCCGCTCGATCTCGGCGAGGTCGACCCGGTAGCCCCGGATCTTGACCTGGCGGTCCACCCGGCCGAGGAAGACCAGGCTCCCGTCCGCCCGGCGGCGACACAAGTCGCCGGTGCGGTACATGCGTTCACCGTCGTGGCGGACGAAGCCGCGCGCCGTCTCGGCGGGCCGGCCGAAGTAGCCGGCGCTGACGCCCCGGCCGCCGATCAGCAGCTCCCCCACCGTGCCGTCGGGCACCGGCCGCCCGTCGCCGTCCAGCAGGACGAGCCGGACCTCGCCGATCCCGGTGCCGATCGGGACGGTCGGCTCCTCGGCCGGCAGCTGGCGGGCGGTGGCGGCGAGGAAGCAGGTGGCGCCGACGGTCGTCTCGGTCGGGCCGTAGTGGTTGACCAGCCGGGCGGTGACGCCGGTGTCGAGCAGGGCGGCCGCGAACGGGCGCGGCAGCGCCTCGCCGCCGAGCAGCACGGTGTGCAGGGGCGGGGCGTCGCCGGGCCGGCCCTCCAGCAGGACGGTCAGGTGCGAGGGGGTGGTCTTCAGCACGGACACCCCGGCGCGCCGCAGTGACGCCCAGAACGCCTCCGGGTCGCGCACCTCGGCGTCCGGCACCACGTGCACCGAACCGCCGACCGCGAGGGCCAGCAGCCAGGCGGTGTGGCCGAGGTCGGCGGCCAGCGTGGTGACGTGCGCGACGCACGGGGCGTCGGCCTCGGTGAAGCCCAGCCGGTCGGCCAGCGCCCGCGCGTAGTGCACCGCGTTGGCGTGGGTGACGGCCACCGCCTTGGGCTCGCCGCTCGACCCCGAGGTGAAGGACAGGTACGCGGGGTCCTCGGCCGCGCCCAGCATCAGCTCCTCGGCCCCGCAGAGCAGGAGGTCACCGGCCCCGCCGGGTATGAGGTCCTCGGTCGTACCGGGCATGAGGTCACCGGTCGTGCCGGGCGCGCTGCCCGGTGCGTCGGGCAGGCCCTGCGGCCCGGCCAGCCGGTCGACGTCCACCACCTCGGCCGGATGGCCCTCCGGCCCGGGGAAGGCCTCCTCGGTGCTGAGCACCCGGCCGATCCGGACGGACGCCAGCCGCCGGGCGAGGTCGGCCGCCGACCAGTCCGGGTCGGCCATCACCGCCGCCGCGCCCGAGCGCAGCACGCCGTGCAGCAGCACCAGCATGCGGGCGTCCCGGGGCCCGAGCAGGGCGACCCGGTCGCCCGGGCCGGTGCCGGACGCGGCCAGCAGGGCCGCGATCCGGCCCGCCGCGGCGTCGAGGGTGCGGTAGTCGAGGGTGCGGTCGCCATCCGTCAGGGCGGTCCGGTCCGGGTGCTCCCGGGCGAGCCGTAACAGGAACCCGGACAGCGACCGGCCGCACGACGCGGCAAACGCGGCCTGGTCGGACGACGTGGACGGCGTGGACGGCGTGGACGGTGTGGACCGGACGTGCTGCGTCGCGAAGGTCACTCCGGCTCGCCTCCCGTCCGGGCCGCCCGCCCGGCGCGGACCGCCCCGGTCGCGTGCGGGTCCGCGACCAGGGGGTCGCCCGCGAGGAACGCGTCCAGGCGCGGCCGGTCGGGCAGGCGTCCGGCCAGCTCCCAGGCCAGCATGCGGTGCAGGCCGTCGATGTGGATCAGTCCCTCCCGGACCAGCAGGTCCGTGTAGTCGGAGTGGTCGACCGCGCCGGTGCTCAGGTAGACGGGGGTGAACGGGGCCCACCTCAGCAGCCGGAGCTTGGCGGCGCAGACCGGGTTCGCGGCCGACCAGGCGGCCTCGTCGGAGCGGATGCGCTCGGCCGCCTCGGCCACCGTCAGGCCGGAGCGGGGCACGAGTTCGCGCGCGCCGCCCTCGCTCAGGTGCCAGGGCAGGACGACGCCGAGGACGTCCGAGCGCGAGAGCCGGACGCGCCACCAGCCGCCGGGGATCCGGCCGGCGCGTTCGACGTTCTCCTCGCCGTCCCGGTTGCTGTTCGCCTCGTGGGTGCGCTCCGCCGGGTGGTCCCGCAGGTAGGCGTGGTGGACCTCGGCGTAGGCGACGGCGGTGACGATCTCCACGCGGTGCTCCTCAGACAGTTCCGATCAGGCTGTTCCGATCAGCGTTCCGGTCAGGCTGTTCCGATCGACCGGTTCCGGTCAGGCGGTTCCGACGTACTCGGTGAAGTGCCGTTCCGCGAACAGTTCCGGCCACCGGCCCCCCGCCAGGCCGAGTTCACGGGCCCGGGCGAGCATCAGTCGCCAGTGCGGCTTCACCGGGCGCCAGCGCGCCCCCACCTGGCAGTAGGACGCGTCGATGAAGTACCGGGGCCTGCCCGGGCCGTCCGGCGCCGGTCTGCGGGTGTGGAACAGCGCCGAGTTGAGCAGCACCGTGGAGCCGGGCGGCAGCCGGTCGATGACCACCTCGCCGGGCAGTTCGGCGGTGCCGTGGTGGGCGTAGGCCGTCTTCCCGACGGTGCGCCGGTGCGAGCCGGGCAGGACGGCCAGGCTGCCGACCTTCTCGTCCAGGCCGCCGAGGTAGTGCAGCGCGTGGACCATCAGCAGCGACGGGTCGGCGCGGTCATTGGGTTCGCAGTCGTGGTGCCAGGCCTTGCCGGGGATCCCCGGGGCCTGGCGGTCGCTGTGCAGGTGGTGGAAGACGAAGGACGGCCCCATCAGACCGGACAGCGTCCGTAACAGCGGTGGGTGGGTGAGGAGTTCGCCGTGGGCCGGCAGTTCCAGTTCCAGCACCGGGGGCGGGCCGTGCCGGGCGGGGTCGGTGCAGGCGGCGATCGAGCGGGCCCGTAGGCCCTCGTCCACCCAGCGGTCGACCTCGGGGGCGAGCCTGGCCCCGAGCGGCTCCGGCACCAGGCCGGGCAGGACCAGGTATCCGGATTCCAGGAACTGGCGGTGTTGCTCGGTGTCTAGGGCTTCACGCCCTCCGGAAGTCTGCGTCACCGAACCGGCCCCCTCCTTCCGGATGACGGGTCGCACAGTCGGGCTCGGCGGATCGGACCTGAACGGGTTGTATGAAACGCACGGGATCATCCAGACCTCGGGTGGCGCCGGGTTCGTCCGTCGTCGCCACAGCTGACACACGTTCACCACGAAAGGGCACGAGTTGATCACGCAAGGTAGTCCGCTGAGGAGTATGAACCGTTGTTCGTGTCCACCACAAGACCATCGCCGACTCCTGGACACCTTCCCGCCACCGTGACGTTCAGCTCCAGCCACCGATCGACTCGTTCCCCACCCGAAACTCCTGACCCGTTGCGCCCCGATGATTCGCCGCTGACACAGCGGATGCGGCACAGTGACGTCATGAGCGGCGACACCAGGAGTCACGAGAGCGCCGGGCGGGGCCCCGTGACCAGGCGCCGTCCGGTCCAGCAGCGCAGCCAGGAGCGGTACGGCCGGATCCTCGACGCCTGCGCCGGGCTGCTCGACGAGGTCGGCGCCACCGCGCTCACCACGAAGGAGGTCGCCCAGCGCGCCCAGGTGCCGATCGGCACCCTGTACCAGTTCTTCGCCGGCAAGGAGGACCTGCTGGCCGCCCTCGCCGGCCGCAACCTCGACCGCTACCTCCAGCGGCTCGACCACCGGCTGGCGACCGCCACGCCCCTCGGCCCGGCCGGGTTCACCGACCTCGCGGTGGAGGAGTTCGTCGCGATGAAGCGCGAGGTGCCCGGTTTCGGCCAGCTCGACTTCGGCCTCGCCGACGCGACCGCCCCCGCCGGGCTGCGGGACGACCGGCACCTGCTCGACCCGGGCGTGGACAACAACACCGCCGTCGCGCTGCGCCTCCAGGCGCTCGGCGGCGAGGTGTTCGCCACCGGCGACCCGGCGGCGCTCACCCTCGCCCTGCGGGTCGCCCTGGAGGCCGCCGACGCGGTGCTCAAACTGGCCTTCCGCGGCGATCCGCAGGGCGATCCGGCGCTGATCGCCGAGTGCAAGCGGCTGGTCCGCGGCTACCTCGCGGAGCAGCCGCCCGCCGGCTGAGACCGGTCCCCGCACGCCCCTCGTGTCCCGCCCCGCCCCTTTCGTCCCGTCCGTCCTTCGGAGCCCGTCCGCCCGCGCCGTTGCGAGCCCGCCGCCGCCGCAGCACAGTGGAGAGCAGTGGAAAGCGGAACGGCCGCGGAGGCGGCCGCCACGACCCGAGGAGCAGACCATGCAGGCAGCGGTAGGTGACCAGCTCCACATCCACAGCAGGTCGGTGGGCATGACGGACCAGAAGGGCGAGATCGTCGAGGTGCGCGGCATCGACGGCGAACCGCCGTACGTGGTCCGCTTCGAGGACGGCCACGAGGGCCTGATCTACCCCGGCCCCGACTGCAACATCGAGCACCGCACGACGGACCGCTGACCGACTCCCCCACCGCCCCGCACCCCACCCGGGCGAGGTGGTGAGCAGCGGTGTCCGCCCCCGCGACCCCGCGGCCCGGAGCGCTCGCCGGGCTCGGCAGGCGCGGCAGGCTCGGCAGCCTCGGCTACCCGATCGGCCGTACCGGCGGGCGCGCCTTCGTCCGCCGCTGGGGCCGCTACGTGCTGCTCACAGCCGGCCGCGCGGCTCAGCGCAGCGGGAACACCTCGAACGGCGCCGCGAACCGCACCCCGAGCCGGCCGCCCGCTCCCCGCCCGGCACCCTCCAGGAACTCGCGCGCGTCCGCCATCGTCCCGCCCATCCCGGCGAGCCCGGCCAGGTACGCCTTGTGCTCCTCCAGCGAGGCCACGCCCAGGTCGAAGTGCTCGGTGGTGTCCACCGCGTGGCCCGACTCCGGCGAGGCCGCCGCCCACACCTGCCGGACGCCGTTCCACGGCTCGTGGCCCTCGGCCAGCAGTTCCCGGAACACCCACCGGTTGCCGGCGTCCCGAGCCCCGTCCAGGGCGGCCCGGCCGACCGCGATGTGGTCGGCCTGGTTGGGGGCGGTCCCGCCGTACGTGTCCCGGAAGTTGCTGGTGATCACGATGTCCGGCCGGTGCCGGCGCACCGCCCGGGCGATGTCGCGGCGCAGCGGCAGCCCGTACTCCACCATCCCGTCCGGGTACCCGAGGAACTCGACCACGTCGACGCCGACCACCCGCGCCGAGGCGATCTGCTCCGCCTCCCGCAGCGGCCCGCACTCCTCGGGGTCCATCGAGTCGATTCCGGCCTCGCCGCTGGTGACCATCACGTAGACGACCTTCTTGCCCTGCGACGTCCACCGTGCGACGGCCGCGGCGGCGCCGTACTCCATGTCGTCCGGGTGCGCGACGACGGCCAGCGCGGTCTGCCAGTCCTCGTCGACGGGCTGGTAGGGCTCGACGGCCTGCTCACTCATGGTGCTCGTCCCTCTCGGCGCGGCTCACGGTCGCCTGGTCCTGCGGTGGTTTCGCAGGCGACTCTAGAAGACCCGCCACGCCGACACCCCGCCGGACACCGCCCCGGGCCGGCGGGGTCGCCCCTGACGCAGCACGGCTCGCCCGGAACACCGCGACGGGGGAGGCGCGGTGTTCCGGGCGAGGTCTGTGGCAGGGAGCTAGCCGGCGTCCGGGGCGAGTCGGCCGTCGAGGGCCTCGGGGCGGGGCTCCGGGGCGGGCCAGCCGATCCGGGTGGCGCAGAGCGAGACGACCGCGGCGGAGACGGCGACGGCGGCCATGCCCCACACCAGGCTGGTGGCGTCGGCGATGAAGCCGATCACGGCGGGCCCGGCGAGCAGCCCGGTGGTGCCCATCGCGGCGACCAGGGAGAGCGCGTCCGGGCCCTGACGGGCCGCGGCGACGTAGACGCACGGGGTGACCGCCGCGACGCCGAGGCCGACGCAGGCGAAGCCGATCAGGGTCGGCACGACGCCGCCGACGAGCAGGGCGAGGGCCAGTCCGGCGCCGGCCAGCAGGCTGCCGGTCCGTACGATCCGGCCGTCGCCGAAGCGGGTGCGCCAGCCGTCCGCGAAGATCCGGGCGAGCACCATCATCACCGAGACGACGGCGATGCCCAGCGGGGCGAGCCCGGCGCCGGCGTTCACGACGTCCTTGAGGTACAGCGCGGACCAGTCGTTCATGGCGCCCTCGGTGACGGTGCCGAACACCATCGCCAGGCCCATCCAGAGGGTCGCCGCGGCCGGGAGGGCGAAGCGGCGGCGGTCCTTCTTCGCGGCCGACGCCTGCTCCTGGTCCGTTCCGTCCTGCGCCGCGGCCGGCGCGTCGTCCGTGAGCAGTCCGGGCCGGGCGGCCACGACCAGCACCGCGAGCAGCGCGGCGGCGATCCCGAAGTGCACGGCGAGCGTGCCGGTGAAGGCGGTGACGCCGGAGGCGAGCAGCGCGGCGAGCAGCGAGCCTGCGCTGAAGGTGGCGTGCAGGCGGGACATGGTGGTCCGCGCGTAGCGGGCCTCCAGCGCCGCGCCCTGGGCGTTCATCGCGACGTTCAGGCAGCCCACGGCGACGCCGTCGCAGAACAGCACCAGCAGGGTGAGCGGGTAGTTGGGCACCACGGACAGGGCGACCAGGACGACGCCGAGGGCGAGCGCGGAGAGCACGGACAGCAGGCGGGAGCCGAACCGCCGCATCAGCACCGCGACCAGCGGGAAGGACACCGCCGCGCCGACCCCGCAGGTCATCAGCAGCAGGCCGATCTGGGCCTCGCCGAGGTCGAGCCGGGTCTTCAGCGCGGGGATCCGGGAGACCCAGGTCGCGTACTGGAATCCGAGCAGGAAGAACAGTGCGGCGATGGCCAGTTGGGACCGGCGGAAGTCGTCGCGAACGGGGGACATGTGCATCAGCCCACTTCGGCTCTGGGTGGGAACCCGAGGGACGGGTCGGTGGAGGGGGTCAACGCCTGGATGGCGGCCTGAACGGCGGCCGGGGAGGCGGCCGGGGCAGCGACGGCGGCCGGGGAGGCGGCCGGGCTCAGCGGCTTCGCCATGTAGAGCGCCTCGGGGCCATAGCTCCCGGGCAGTCCGATCTCGGGGCGGGCGCGGTAGCCCAGCGGGGCCCACACCACCTGCGAGCCGCGGACGGCGACCAGGGACATGGTGCGGTAGCCGCGGGCCCGGGCGGTCTCCTCCAGGCCGCGCAGCATCCGGTGGGCCAGGCGACGGCCGCGCAGCTCCTCGGCGACGACCAGGTCGTGGAGGTGCATGTTGGTCGCGCGGACGCCGCCGGCCTCGGCCCGGCTGAGGTCCGGGCACTGGAACAGCGGGTAGGGCAGGGCCAGCAGGTAGCCGCCGAGGCCGCCGGCGTGCTCCAGGACGAAGCAGGTGTCGGGCGAGGCGCGGTGGCGGGAGCGCAGCGCCTCGCGGCCTTCGGACAGGCCGCTGGCGGCGTAGGCGCGCTCCTCCAGCGCGACGACGCCGTCCCAGTCGTCCTCCTGGAGCACCCGGATGCGGAGGTCGGTCGTCATCTGCCGGTGTCTCCGTCCGGGCCGCCGGTCCCGCCGATGCAGGTGTAGGGCAGCGGCTCGAAGCCGTTGAACCCCCGGGTGGTGTAGGCGGTGGCGTAGGCGCCGCAGGAGTGGATCCAGACCGGTTCGCCGGAGGCGATCGCGCGCGGGACGCGGACCAGGCCGTCCTCCTGGGCGTACGCGTCGTCGCTGTCGCAGGTCGGGCCGGCGACGACGGCGTTGACGAACTGGCCGCCGGGGTGGGTGGGGAATTCGAGCCGGTACTGGAGCTCGTCCATCTCGTACAGGCCGTTGAACTTGCCGCAGCTCAGGAAGAGCCAGTCCTCGCGGGTGCCGTCGAGCTGGTGCCGGGAGGAGAGCCGGGCGACGTGGGCGCGGATCGCGCCGTGGTCGGCGACCAGGTGCCGGCCGGGCTCCAGCAGGAAATCCAGCGGCGCGGCGTTGACGGTGCGCAGCCGGTCCATGCCCTCGCGGATGACCGCGAACATCTTGTCCAGCGGCGGGTCGAGCGGGCGGCCGTGCCGGTCCAGGACGCCGAGGGCGGGCAGGCCGCCGCCGAGGTTGATCCGCTGCGGGGTGATGCCGCGCCAGTTGAGCGCCTCCAGGACGGCGGCGAGCGAGTCCACGGCGGCGCCCCAGGCTTCGGCGGTCATCTGCTGGGAGCCGACGTGCACGGAGAGTCCGGACGGGGTGAGGCCGGCCGAGCGGGCGGCGTCCAGGACGCGCAGGGCGTCCTCGGGCGAGCAGCCGAACTTGCGGCTCAGGCCCCACAGGGCGCCGTCGCCCGAGGTGGCGACCCGGCAGAACACCCGGGAGCCGGGGGCGTGTTCGGCGATGGCGGCGACGTCCTCCAGGCTGTCGGTCGCGAAGTCGCGCACGCCCAGCCGGTAGGCCTCGGCGATGTTGCGGTCGGACTTGATGGTGTTGCCGTAGTGGATGCGGTCGGGGCTCACCCCGGTGCGCAGGGCCTGGGCGATCTCCTGGGGGCTGGCCGCGTCGAAGCCGGAGCCGAGGGCGGCGAGGCGGCCGAGCACCTCGTCCACCGGGCAGGCCTTCATGGCGAACCGGACGGCGACGTCGGGCAGTTCGCCGATCAGGTCGGTGTACTGGCGCTCGATGCCGTCGAGGTCGTAGATGATCCGGTCGTCGGTGGCGGCGGCGAGGGCGGCGCGGATCGCCGTCCGGTCGTGCGCGGCCGGGTCGGGCGCGACGCCGGTGTGGGCGGTGGTGTGGTGCGCCGGGGCGCGGTGGGCGATGGTCTGACGTATCACGAATGGCTCCCGGTGCGGCTACCGCGGCAGCCGGTCGGCGGGCGTGGCCTTGCTCGCCCGCATGAGCGGGCCCCACGCGTCGATCAGCAGCGCGAAGTCCTCGATGTCCGCCTGCGCTTCGTCGAGCAGACGCGCCCGCTCGGGCGCCAGGTGGTCGGCGAACTCGGCGTACTTCCCGCCGAGTCGCCGGTAGCAGTGGTCCAGCGCGTCGAGCCGTCGGTGGTTCTCCGCGCGGTCCGTCGCGGCGCTGCGGCGGGCGGAGTCGGCGATGACGTCGGCGCGGATGCGGTTCGCCTCGTCGAGGAGGGCCCCGCCGGCCGCCTCCATCTCGGAGTAGACCGGGTACAGGTAGAGCATGGAGAGCAGGAACTTGGCGTAGCGCAGCTGGTAGGCGGTGAAGCCCGCGCCGGTGCGCCGTTCCGGGGTGTAGTAGTTGACGATGTGCCGGTTGTGGACGACGCCGGGCAGGGTGGCGTCGCGGACGAGGTGCAGCAGGAAGTAGTCGCTGCCGATGGTGGCGGTGGCGGGCGGCAGCGGGACGCGGTCGTAGACCTCGTGGTCGAGGGCGACGTTGCACATGTCGATCCGCCAGATGTCGGGCAGGTCGAGCACGGCGCGGTCGTGGCGGAACGGGTCGGTGCCGCCGCCGGTGAAGGAGTCGGCGACGAGTTCGCGGCGTTCCTGCTCGCTCGCGCCGGTGGGCGCCCAGAGCCCGACGACCTGGTGGTAGGCGTCCGGGTCGAGTTCGCGGATCTCGCCGATGTCGACGGAGAGTTCACCGACGAAGGAGCCGCCGACCAGGGCGACGGGCTTGTCGGCGTGCACCGGGTCGAGGGCGACCTCGGTGACGGCGGCGGCCGCGTCGGCCGCCTTGAGGCCGAGCGTGGCGAGCTCGTGCTCGATGGGGAACACCGGTTCGCCGTCGAGCAGTTGGTACGCGCTGTCGGAGTCGCGGCGGTGCACGGAGGCGCAGCCGAGCGCGCCGGCGAGCAGGAACGCCCGGTTGGTGCAGGCGCCGTAGGAGACGGCGTCGGGGAGCATCAGGTCGAGCAGGTGCTCGCCGAGCGGCCCGTCCGCCGGGCCGGCGGCGCCGGAGCGCTCGATCACGTCGCGCAGGAAGCCGCGTTGGGCGGCCTCGTCGAGGTGGTGGACGACCACCTCCCCGGTCCCGGAAGCGGTGCCGGAGGCGGTCCCGGAAGCGGTGCCGGAAGCCGTGCCGAAGACGGCATCGGATGCGGTACCGGGCGTGACACCGGACCCGACGGCACGCAGCGCGGCGACGGCCTCGGCGTGCCGCCGGTAGGTGGCCGGGTCGGCGGAGTCCAGGATCAGCAGGTGCACCCGGACGCCGAACCGCCGTGCGGCGTAGGCGGCTTCGGCGCCGATCGCGGCGATGGTGGCCGCGCACTCGCGGTTGGTGGGCAGCGTCAGGCAGACGGCGCGCATGCCGGCTCCCCCGCGGACTCGGCGAGCTGCTGCGGGGCGGGCCGGTCGTCCGTGGACTCCGGGTCGCGCCAGGAGCGCAGGCCGAGCAGCCGCTCACCGAGTTCGGTGAGTTCGGCGGGCCCGTAGCGCAGCGACTCGTGGCGGGTCGCGTCGCCGACCAGGGTGCGGTTCCAGTCCGGGGTCGCGAGGGTGCGCCAGGACTCCACCCGGGAGCGGCGCATCTGCGCGGCCTCCTCCAGCGCGGGCATCATCGACAGGTACTGCACGGCGCGGACGCCGTTCTCGGAGGTGTTGCGGGCGACGCCGTGGGCGAGCAGGCCGTTCCAGATCAGCAGGTCGCCGGCCTTCAACTCGGGCCGTACCACCGGGAACTCGGTGCGGTCGACGTCCGGGCGGATCGGGTCGCGGTCGGCGGCCTGGGCGGCCTGCCACTCGTTGAAGCGGCGGAACAGCTCCGGGTTGCACTGGAAGCCGCCGTGGTCGGGCCGGGTGTCGTCGAGCGCGATGATGCCCTGGACGCGCTGGGGCAGCATGCCCTGGGTGGTGTCGACGTCCCAGTGCAGTTCGATGTCGAAGCCCCGGTCGGTGGGCTCGATCAGCGCGCGGTCGCGGTTGCGGATGTTCGGCGGGTTGAGGTTGAGCCGGTCGAGGGTGACCCAGAGCTCCTCGCAGTCCCAGACGTCGACGAAGGCGTCGTAGACCCGCCGGGCCTGTCTGCTGTCCCAGATCAGCTGGTGGTGGTAGGCCTCGACGAAGCCGTAGATGTGCAGTTCCCGGTCGAGGTCGTCGCGGTAGTCGCGTTCGCGGTACCAGTCCTCGGGGCGGTCGGGCGAGAGGCCCTGGAAGTCCCAGGCGAAGTCGAGCAGGCGCCGGGCGGCCTCGGCCGGGATGGCCTCCTTGACCACGACGTAGCCGTAGGTCTGCCAGAACGCGAAGTCCTCCTCGGAGAGCACCCGCAGCGGGCGCTCCTTGCGGACCTCGCGCAGCGCCGTGCGCGCGAGGTAGCTCTCCCCGTCCTCGCTGAAGTAGGGGCGCGCCGAGGCGGCTCGGTGCAGATATCCGTCAGGGCTCGGCATGGGCAGTCACTCCATGGTTCGTAGTCGACGCAGCGCTTCCTGGACGCACAGTGCGGGCACGGCGAGCCGACGGCCCGTCACCGGCCGTGCGTGGAATTCAGCTCGTGGACCGCATGCCGTCCGCATACGCTCCGCCTCGCCCGGGCCCCGACCGTGCGAGGTTCCGCCACGTCAGGGGGCCAACTCGTCGGTCCGGCACGGCCTCTCACCCTGCCTCAGCCCCGGCCGAACCGCGCCCCTCATACGTTGGACTAGACCAACTAATGGTGTCAACCCTCGACGGCTGGTTACCAATAGGGAAATCCGCGCAGTTCAGATGGCCCCTCGGGGTTCGCTTTATGTTTCGGAGAGTGACATAAGTCGGGGTATGTTTCGGGAATTGACATACCCGGACGTGAACCGAAACGAGTTCCCCAGCGTTGCACCCCGTCCTTCGCGCCGTACGTTGGGCCTATGGCACACCGCCCCGCCGCCACCCGGCTCACCCCGCCCGGCTGGCTGACCGCGAGCCTGCGCCCCAAGGCCGCGCCGGTCCCCTGGGCCGCCGCCGCCCGGGCCTCGGTGGCGCTGGCCGCGCCGCTCGCGGTCGGCACGGCCACCGGCCGGCCCGGGTACGGCGCGCTGGTGTCGATGGGCGCGCTGTCCGGAGTCATCGGGGACACCGCGGACGCCTACCGGATGCGGGTGTTCAACATCGCCGTGCCGCAGCTCTTCGGCGCCCTCGGGATCCTGCTCGGCACCCTGGTGTACGGTGCGGGCTGGACGGCCGTCGCCGTGCTGACCGCCGTCGCCCTGGTCTCCGGCATGATCTCCTCGATCGGCGCGGTCGCGTCGGTGTCCGGACTGCTCCTGCTGCTCAACGCGGTGGTCGGCGCCGGACTGCCGCTGCCCTCCCCCTGGTGGCTGCCACCCGGACTGCTGCTGCTCGGCGGCCTGTTGGTGCTCGGCCTCACCCTGCTCGCCTGGCCGCTGCGCGGCGGCGCGCCGGAGCGCTCCGCCGTGGCCGGCACCTACCGGTCGGTCGCCGACTTCCTGGAGGCCGCCGGCACCCCCGGCGCCGACGACGCGCGGCAGGCGCTCACCCAGTCGCTGAACCAGTCCTACGACCTGCTGCTCGCCCGGCGGGCCCGCCGGCACGGCCGCTCCCCCACCCTGGTCCGGCTGCTCGCCCAGCTCAACGCCGCCATCCCGGTGGTGGAGGCCGCCTCGGCGGCGCAGCTGCGCCCGCGCGAGTACGGTCCGCTGCCGCCCGACTACCCGGCGGCGGTGCGCGAGCTGGCCGCGGCCGTCGAGCGGGGCCGCGTCGGACCGACCCCGCCGCCCGCACTGCCCGATCCGGCCGGACCGTCCACCCGCGCCCTGGTCGCCGCGATCGGCCACGCCCGGGCCGTCGCGCACGAGCCCGCACCCGACCCGTACGCCGGCGACGACCCGCTCGGCCGCCCCGCCGCACTGCAGGTCCGCGCCCGCCGGGCCACCCACGCGCTGCTGCTGTCCCGGGCGTCCTGGCGGTACGGGCTGCGGCTGGCGCTGTGCATCGGCCTCGCCCAGATCCTGGTGTCGGTGATCGCGGTGCCCCGCTCGTACTGGGTGTCACTGACCGTCACCTTCGTGCTGAAGCCCGACTTCGGCTCGGTGTTCTCCCGGGCGGTGCTGCGCGCGCTCGGCACCGCCGCCGGGCTGCTGATCGCCATTCCGGTGCTGGCCGAGGTGCCGCACGGCTGGTGGGACGTGCCGGTGATGGCGGCGCTGGCGACCCTGATCCCGGTGCTGTCGGCGAAGGGGTACGCGTTCCAGACCGCGGCGATCACCCCGGTGATCCTGCTGCTCTCCGACCTGCTCAACCACCGGGGCTTCCACCTGGTGCTGCCCCGGCTGTACGACTCGCTGATCGGCTGCGGCATCGCGCTGCTGACCGGCTACCTGCTGTGGCCGGACTCCTGGCACACCCGGATCGGGGAGCGGCTGGCCGACGCCGTCGCGGACACCGCCGCGTACGTCTCGCTGGCCTTCACCACCGCGCCCGGGGCCGACCAGCCGGCCCGCGCACGGTACCGGCGGCGGCTCTACCGGGACCTGTCCGCCGTGCGCAGCGAGTTCCAGCGGGCGCTCACCGAACCGCCGCCGGTCGGGGCCCGGGCCGAGGCCTGGTGGCCGCTGGTGATCGCGGTCGAGCGGATCGTGGACACCACGACCGCCACCCGGGTCCGGGTCGAGCACGGCGCTCCGGCGCCGTCCCCGGCCGAGGTCGGCGCCGTCGTCCGGGAGCTGGGCGACCTGGCCGGGGCGCTGCGCAGCGGCGGGCCGCTGCCCGAGGCCGGGCCGGACGTCCTGCCGCCCGACTGCGCGCTGGGCCGGCTGCACCGCGAGGTGCAGGCGGCGCGGGCGGTGGTGCCCAGCTGAGGGCCGGGTCGGCCGGGGGCCGGGTCGGCCGGGGGCCGGGTCGGTCCTGGAGCACCCGCCTGGCGCTCGTCCCGCCGGAGGCCCGGCCCGTCCCCTCGAACGCCCGGCCCGTCCCGTCGAAGCCCGGGCCGGCCCCGCGGAGGGGTCAGTCCTGGATCCGGCGCCAGGGCCGGTCCGCCTCCAGTTCGAAGGCCAGCTCCAGCAGCAGCCGCTCCTGCCCGTGCGCGGCCGAGAGGTGCACGCCGATCGGCAGGCCGCTCGGCGCGGCGCCGGTGGGCAGGGCGATGCCGGGGCCGCCGGTCACGTTGTTGACCGGGGTGAAGGCCACGTAGCGCTGGAGGCGCTCGATCAGCTCGTCGAAGGCCACGTTCGGGCTGAGGTGGCCGATCGGCGGGGCGGCGTGCGCGAGGACCGGCGAGAGGATCGCGTCGTGAGTGCGGAAGAGGCCCGCGTAAGCGGCTTCGGCGGCGCGCAGCCGGCGCAGCACGGCCGGGGTGTGCAGGAACTCCCGCTGGTAGAGCCGGCGCAGCCCGGTGGTCAGGCCGTCGAGCCGGTTGATCCGGAAGCTGCGGTCCAGCACCAGCCGGCCGCTGACCGCGATGGCGAAGGCGATGCAGCCCCAGTAGAGGACGAAGTCGCGGGAGAACTCCTCGCCGAACGGCAGGGTGGTCTCCTCGACGTGGTGGCCCAGCGCCTCCAGCCGGGCGGCGGTCTGCTCGACGGCGGTGCGGGTGGGTCCGTCGGTGGTGGCGAGCGGCGAGTCCACGACCAGTCCGATCCGCAGCCGGCGCTGCCCCGGGCCTTCGACCAGGCCGAGCGGGGGCAGCGCGGGGTTGCGGTGGTGGCGCTCGGCGGCGGCGTAGAAGGCGGCGGTGTCGCGGACGGAGCGGGTGAGCACGCCGTCGGTGACGAGGTCGATCGGCAGCTTGCCGCCCTGGGCGTTGGTGACCAGGCGGCCCCGGGTGGGCTTGAGTCCGACCAGTCCGCAGCAGGCGGCCGGGATGCGGATCGATCCGCCGCCGTCGTTGGCGTGCGCGATCGGCACCACTCCGGCGGCGACCAGTGCGGCCGAGCCGCCGGAGGAGGCGCCGGCCGAGTGCGAGGGCTTCCACGGGTTGCGCACCGGCTGGGCGGTGGCGAACTCGGTGGAGGCGTTGAGGCCGAACTCGGGCAGCCGGGTCTTGCCGAGGACGGCGAGGCCGGTGGCGAGGAACTGGTCGGTGAAGCGGGAGTTGCGCCGGGCCGGGCGGGCCTGGAAGGCCTCACTGCCCATGCCGGTCGGCAGACCGCGCAGGTCGACGTTGTCCTTGAGGAAGGTGGGGACGCCGTACAGCGGGCCGTCGGTGCCGTCCGGGCCGAGCCGGGGCCGGTCGTAGGACGAGTGGGCGACGGGGGTGAGCGCCCGGTCGACCCGGGCGGCGCGGGCGGCGGCGGCCGCGGCCAGTTCGGCGGGGGCCACCTCGCCGGCGCGGACGAGGGCGGCCAGGGCCACGGCGTCGTGCGCGCCGAGGGCGTCGTCGGTGAACCCGTGGGCCCGCTCGTCGGTCATCCGAACTCCCCAATCCCTACTGACCGGTAGTCGCGCAAGAGTTCGCAGTGTAGGCGCGGGGCCGCGCCCAGGGATACCCCGCCCCCGGCGCCCGCCGCCGAACCCTGACGGCGCACGGGCGTTCGGCATGCGCCCCCGTGTTCACCCCACCCGCCGGTCGGAGATCGTTTCGCCGACCGCCCCGGGGAAAGGCCGGATCACGAACCGATCCGGTCCACCTCCCACCCCAAGGTGACGCCCGTGCCCACCACATACACCTCGGCCACCGCCCCCGGTGCCCTCCCCCTGCTCGGCCACGCCCCCGCCTTCCTCCGCCGGCCGCTGGAGTTCGTCGCCGGCCTGCCCGCCCACGGCGACCTCGTCCGACTACGGCTCGGCCCGCTCGACGTGTACGTCGCCTGCCACCCCGATCTGGTCCGCCAACTGCTCACCGAGGACCGCACCTACGACAAGGGCGGGCTCGTCCTCGACAAGGCCCGCGAGGTCTTCGGCGACGGCCTGGCCACCTGCCCGGCCGCCGCGCACCGGCGCCAGCGCCGCATGCTGCAACCCGCGTTCCACCGCGACCGGCTGCCCGGCTACGCCGCGATGATGGCCGAGGAGATCGCCGGCACCACCGCCTCCTGGAGCGACGGCGACGTGGTCGACGTCCCCGCCGCGATGTACCGCCTCACCACCGCGGTGACCGCCCGCTGCCTGTTCGCCGCCCACGAGCGGGCCGGCGCGCTGCCCGTCCACGACAGCATGGACGTCATCACCCGCGGCGTCGGCCGGCGCGTCATGATGCCGCTGCCCGGCACCGACCGCATCCCCACCCCGGGCAACCGCCGCTTCCGCCGCGCCCGGCAGGACCTGAAGGAGGTCACCCGGCGGCTGATCGCCGACTACCGCGCCGCCGGCACCGACCACAACGACCTGCTGTCCATGCTGCTCAGCGCCCGCGACGAGGACGGGCGGGGGCTCACCGACGCCGAGATCCACGACCAGGTGGTCACCTTCCTGCTCGCCGGCATGGAGACCACCGCCGCCACCCTCTCCTGGGCCTGGACCCTGCTCGCCGCCCACCCGGCCATCCGCGACCGCCTGCACGCCGAGCTGGACACCGTGCTCGACGGCCGCCCCGCCCGCCACGAGGACCTGCCCGCCCTGCCGCTCACCGCCCGCGTCGTCACCGAGACGCTGCGGCTCTACCCGCCGGTGTGGATCCTCAGCCGCGTCGCCGCCGCCGACGCCGAACTCGGCGGCCACCGCGTCCCGGCCGGCGCGACCATCCTGTTCAGCCCGTACCTGCTGCACCGCCGCGCCGACGTCTTCGCCTGCCCCGCCCGCTTCGACCCCGACCGCTGGCTCACCAACACCCGCCCCTCCCCCGGCACCTACGCCCCCTTCGGCCTCGGCGCCCGCCGCTGCATCGGCGACGTGTTCGGCACCACCGAGGCCGCCCTCGCCATCGCCACCATCGCGGCCCGCTGGACCGTCACCCCCACCCCTGGACGCCCGGTCCGCCCGACCCGCAGCTCCTCGCTGTCCCCCCGCCCCTTCACGGCCACCCTCGCCCGTCGGCCGTGGTGACCGGGGCTCCCGACCCGCACGGCGCGGACGGGAGCCCTGCCTGACGGAACGTCACGTGCGCGGCGGGCGGGGGATGCCCTGCCAGCGGTAGAGCATGGACTCCCACGTGTAGGTGTAGGCGAAGGTGACGTCGAAGCTGGTGGTCCGCTCCAGGTGCGGCTGGCCGGGGGTCTCCGGGTCGAGCCAGGTGGTCGCACCGTAGACGGACGCCCGCGGGTACACGCAGATCGTCCAGCGGAACCAGCCCGAGGAGAGCTGGACGTCCTGGGACGGCACGTTGCCGCCCGGCGTGCTGAAGCTCCAGGCGTACGTGCCGGCGTCCAGGAACAGCCGCCGCTCGACGCACTGCTGTGCCGGCGTCACCGGGGCCGGCAGCGGCACCAACTGCCCGTAGCCCTGGAGGAATTCACGTTCGGTCGCGGCGGATGCCGTACCGGCCGTCGGCCCGGCCACCAGGGCGAGCAGGACGGCTGTCAGGGCCGGGATCCAGGAGAGTCTGCGCAGCATGCGTTCCTCCGGCCGGACGGCGGTCCGGCGAGTGTGGACGGAAGTGGTCTACGCCAATCCTGCCGGGCCGGACGCGGCCGTTCCCATCCCAGACCTCTGGGATGGCCGCCGGGTCAGTCCTCGCCGCGCCGCTCGGCCGCCAGGGTGGTGAGCAGCCGCTCGATGGCCTCCAGCCGTCGGTGCAGGTCCTCGACGTCGCCGCGGGTGGCGCTCTGCTCGGTGGGCTTGAGGGTGATCACCAGCTGGCCGTCGGGCTCCAGCCGCCCGACCGCGACGTCGCGGATGGTGTCGCCGTTCTGGACGCGGACGGCGTGCTCGATCTCGGACGCGCGCAGCGCCAGCCCGCGCAGCGCGCCCGGGACGAGCTTGCCGTCGCGCACCACGGTGGTCGGGGTGCCCTCCAACAGCCGGGCGGCACGCGGGTCGTGGGCCAGCCAGCGGGTGACGGCGGCGTTCACCGCGATCAGGGTGACCGCGCCGATGGCGCCGCCGAGCAGGCTGTTGTCATTGCCGATGATCGCGTTCTGCACCACGTTGGACAGCAGGAAGATGACCACCATGTCGAAGGTGTTCAGGCCCGCCAGCCCGCGCTTCCCCGCGATCCGGAACAGAATCAGGATCAGCGCGTAGACCGCGATCGTGCGGAGGATCTTCTCCACGATCGGAATCTGGACGATCACCAGGTCGTGCCACATGGCCCCGCTCCTTCAACCCCTCGGCCGGACGGGGCGGGCAGCGCCCGGGGACCGACGGTACGCGCCCCGCCGGTCCCCGGCCAGCACCCGGACGAAGCCGGGGTTCCGTCTAGGAGCGGCGCTTCGGCTTGCCGCGCTTGGCGGCGGCCGCACCCCGGCCGCCCGCCGCGGGCTTCGGCCGGCCCTTCTGCTGGCCGCCCTTGTGCTGACCCGCCTTCTGCTGGCCGGACTTCTGCTGGCCGCCCTTCTGCGGCTGGGACTTGCGCGCCGCCGCGGCCTTCTGGGGCTCGGCCGCCGGCTGGGCGCCGCGCCCGCGCGAGCTGTTGACCGTGCGCCCCCGGACGATGCCGATGAACTCCTCGATCAGGTCCGTCGTGCGGTCCTCCAGCCAGGCGAGCGCCACCTGGGACTGCGGCGCCTCGACGACCGGCCGGAAGGTGAGGTCCCTGCGGTGGTGCAGCCGGGCCAGCGACTGCGGCACCAGCAGCACGCCGACGTTGGCCGCGACCAGCTCGATGGCGTCGGCGGTGCTCGCCGGGCGCTCGATCGCCGGGCGGCCGGGCAGCCCGCCCGGCCAGCCGAGGGTGTCGTCGAGCGGGTGGAACACCACCTCCTCCGCGAGGTCGCCGAGCGCGACCTCCTCGGCGGCCGCGAGCCAGTGGTCCTTGGGGAAGACCACGACGGTGGTCTCGGCGTAGAGCGGGATCGCGCTGAGCACGTCCCGGTCGACGGGCAGCCGGACGAGCCCGGCGTCCGCGGTGCCCTCGCGCAGGGTCGCCTCGCCGTCCCCGGCCGGGACGGCGAGGAGGTCGAGCGGCACGTCCGGGAGCCGCTCGGACCACACCCGGACCCATTTGCCGGGGGTCACGCCCGGGACGTACGCGAGCCGGAAGGACGGGTTCACCTGCATGTCTGTCACAGGGCAAGGCTACCGACCGTGACCGGGAGCGCCCGCGCACTCCCTTACCCTTGTCACCATGACATCGCTCAAGCAGAAGACCAGCCAGACCATGAAGCCGGCCACCGCCGCCAAGAAGCTGGGGATCTACCTCGACGCGGCGCCGACCGGCTTCCAGGAGGGTGTGGTCTCCCGCGAGGAGCTCAACGCGCTTCAGGCCGACCCGCCGCAGTGGCTCCAGGAGCTGCGCCAGAACGGCCCGCACCCCCGCCCGGTGGTCGCCGCCAAGCTCGGCGTCTCCATCGCCGGCCTGGCCCGCGGCGGCGTGACCGAGGCGCTCACCACCGAGCAGATCGAGGCCCTCAAGGCCGAGAACCCGCTCTGGCTGCAGCACGAGCGCGCCAACCAGGTGGACGTCCGCAAGGAGGCCGTCCGGATCAAGGAGAAGCAGGAGAAGGACGCCGCGGCGCTCGCCGCCAAGGCTGCCAAGGCGGCCAAGGCCGGCTGACCCGCGCGCTCCGGCCGCCGGCCGGGCCCGATTGTCAGGCCCCTGCGCAAGGCTGGTGCCGACGTCCGTTCCACGGGCGTCGGCACAGTCGTCGGCGGACATGCGGACAGGGAGCTTGCGGATGGCACAGACAGCAGAGGCAGCAGGGGCAGCGGGGGCGCTGGACGGTCGGATCGCCCTGGTCGCGGGGGCGACCAGGGGAGCCGGGCGGGGCATCGCGGTGGAGCTGGGCGCCGCCGGGGCGACGGTGTACGTCACCGGGCGCAGCACCCGCGAGAAGCGCTCGGAGTACGACCGGCCGGAGACCATCGAGGACACCGCCGACCTGGTCACCGCGGCCGGCGGCCGGGGCATCGCGATGCCGACCGACCACCTGGTCCCGTCCCAGGTGGCCGCCCTGGTGCAACGGATCGACGCCGAGCAGGGCCGGCTGGACGTCCTGGTGAACGACATCTGGGGCGGCGAGAACCTGTTCGGCTGGAACGTCCCGGTCTGGGAGCACGACCTGGACGACGGCCTGCGGCTGCTCCGCCTCGCGGTGGAGACGCACGCCGTCACCAGCCACCACGCCCTCCCGCTGCTGCTGCGCAGCCCGGGCGGCCTGGTCGTCGAGATGACCGACGGCACCACCGAGTACAACCGCGACACCTACCGCAACTCGTTCTTCTACGACCTCGCCAAGGCCTCCGTGCTGCGGATGGCCTTCGCGCTCGGCCACGAGCTGGGCCCGCGCGGCGCCACCGCCCTGGCGCTCACCCCCGGCTGGATGCGCTCGGAGATCATGCTGGGCCACTTCGGCGTCACCGAGGAGAACTGGCGCGACGCCGTGGCCCGGGAGCCGCACTTCGGCATCTCCGAGAGCCCGTACTTCGTCGGCCGGGCGGTCGCCGCCCTCGCCGCCGACCCCGAGGTCTCCCGCTGGAACGGCGGGTCGGTGTCCAGCGGGCAGCTGGCCCAGGAGTACGGCTTCACCGACCGCGACGGCAGCCGGCCGGACTGCTGGCGCTACCTGGTCGAGGTGCAGGACGCGGGCAAGCCGGCCGCGCCGGAGGGCTACCGCTGACGGGGCGTCGGCGGCGGCGCCACCGCGCGCCGGGGAGAACCCCTTTCCCCGCGCCGCGTATTGACCGCGCCGCCGCCGACTCCGAATAATCGGCGCCACCGAGGCGCCCAGGCAACCCTCGTCACTCTGACCACACCGGACCGGGGAGCGCGCATGACCGACCGACCGCACCACGACCAACCCGCCGCGCTCGCCGCCCCCACCGCACTCGCCGCCCTGGCCGAGGAGTACTTCGCCGCCGAGAACGCCCACGCCCCGTTCGACGCGACGCTGAGCGGGGTCGAGGGCTACGCCCACGAGGTGCCCGACCCGTCCCGCGCGGCCGCGCTGCGCCACCGGGACGCACTGGCGGGCTTCGGGGCGCGACTGGCCGCGATCCCGGAGGACGCGCTGGCCGGCGAGGACCTGGTCACCCACCGCGTACTCGGGCGGCTGATCGACAACGGCACCGGCCGGATCACCCACGGGCTGGGCGACTTCGGCATCTCGGCGACCATCACCGCGCCGCAGAACGAGGCCTTCACCTCGCTCGCCATGACCTCCGTCGACCAGGAGGGCGCCGACGCGTACCTGGAGCGGCTGGCCGGCCTGCCGGGCTACTTCGACGCCGCCCTGCAGCTCCACCTGGACGCCGCCGCCGAGGGCCGCACGCCGCTGCGCAGCGGCGTCGACGCCGCCCTCGACCAGCTCGACGCGTACCTGGTCGCCGGCCCGGACGAGGACCAGCTGCTGCGCGCGCTGCAAGGCCGCCCGGAGTTCGACCGGGGCCAGGTGATCGTCCGCGACGGCGTGCGCCCGGCCGTGGCCCGCTACCGGGCCGGCCTGGCCCAGCGGCTGGCCGCGGACGCCCGGCCGGACGACCGGGCCGGGGTCTGCCACGTGCCCGGCGGCACCGAGGGCTACGCCGACGCCGTCACGCGCTACACCCGGCCCGGGCTCACCCCGGAGGAGGTCCACCGGATCGGCCTGGACACCCTGGCGGGGCTGCGCGAGGAGTTCGCCGAGCTGGGCGGCAAGGTGCTCGGCATCACCGGCCCCGACGCCGTGCTGGCCGCGCTGCGGGAGGACCGCGCGCTGCGCTTCGGCAGCGCCGAGGAGATCATCGCCCTGGTCGACGACGCGCTGGAGCGCGCCCGCCGCGCCTCGGCCGACTACTTCCGGGCCTACCCGATCGCCGACTGCGTGACCCGGGAGATCGACCCGATCGAGGCGGAGACCGGGCCGCTGGCCTACTACCAGCCGCCGGGCCCGGGCGGCCTGCCCGGCACCCACTGGATCAACACGCTGCGCCCGCAGACCAGGTTCAGGTACGAGTACGAGGCGATCGCCTTCCACGAGAGCGTGCCCGGGCACCACCTGCAGATCGCCGTCGCCCAGACGCTGCACCACCTGCCGGAGTTCCGGCGCCGGCCGAGCGGCCAGCTGACCGCCCACGTCGAGGGCTGGGGCCTGTACACCGAGCGGCTCGCGGACGAGATGGGGCTGTACAGCTCGGACCTCTCCCGTTTCGGCATGCTGTCGCTCGACGCGCTGCGGGCCGTGCGCCTGGTCGTGGACACCGGGCTGCACCACTACGGCTGGTCCCGGGAGCGGGCGATCGCCTTCATGCGGGACAACACGGCCACCACCGAGGCCAACGTCCGCAACGAGATCGACCGCTACCTCGCCTGGCCGGGCCAGGCGACGGCGTACCTGATCGGCCGCCGGGAGATCGTCCGGCACCGCGAGCGCGCGCAGGCCGCGCTGGGTGCCCGGTTCGACATCCGGGAGTTCCACCACCAGCTGATCGGGCACGGCAGCCTGCCGCTGGGAGTGCTGGACACGCTGGTCACGGACTGGATCGCGGCGCAGTAGGGCCCGCCGGCGCGGTAGGGCCCGCCGGCGCGGTGGGGCCCGCCGCTGCGGGGCCGGGTTCAGCCCCGCAGCGGCACCGTGGTCAGAAGCCGACCACCCGGAGGGACGAGCCGTCGCCCTTGGGCCCGACCAGGTACAGGGTGTGGCCGTCGCGGCCCAGTACGGCCCGGGTCACGGAGTCCAGCCCGAAGCCGCTGAGCGTCTCGCCGGGGACGGCGGTATCGGTCGCGGTGTCGTAGGCCAGCAGCGTGGCCTGTGCGGTCGTGCCGCCCTTGAGCACGTACACCCGGCGGGAGTCGGGGCTCGCCGCCAACAGGTGCGCATCGGTCCAGTCGGGCGCGACGGTGAAGGCGGAGCGGAAGGTGTTCTCCTCCGGGTCGACCCGGTAGACGGTGCCGGCGGTGGTCTGGTAGCCGCGGGCGTACACCCTCCGGCCGTCCGGGGTGGGGGCGACCTCGTCTCCGGGGCCGTAGTCGTCGACGAGGTCGATGACGGCCGGGGCGGCGGCCCGGGTGTCCAGGTGGTAGAGGCTGTCGCCGGTGCCGACCCAGGCGTCGGTGCCGCCCGGGCCGAGCACGACCTCGGCCACCTCGTAGCCGGTCAGGGTCACCGCACCGGCGAACTTCCGCTGGACGGCGTCGTAGCCGAGCACCCGGCCGCCTCGGCTGCCCAGGCGCACGGCCCAGGGGCCGTACTGGTCGATGTACACCCGGGCCCCGTCCGGGCTGACCACCAGGCTGTTCAGTACGCCGGAGTTGAAGCCCGCGGGGCGCGGCTGGTCGGGCACCGGGACGCGGGCGATCTCCTGGTTCCGCACGGTGTCGAACGTCAGCAGGGCCTCGTTGACGAGCACGTAGACGCGCTTGCCGTCGGGGCTGACGGCCGGGCGGCTGACGTGGTCGTAGCCGGTGACGCTCAGCAGGTCCGCGGTGGCGCCGGTGCGGGTGTCGACGCTGCGCAGCACCCGCACGCCGTCGGTGCCGCCGTTCAGCAGGTCGACCACCGCGTACGCCCGGGTGCCGTCCGGACTGACCGCGAGCGTCTCGGCTCGGCCGCCCAACGCGATGGTGCCCGCCGGCGCCGGGGCCGGGGCTGCTGCCGCAGCGCCCGCACCGGTCGCCAGCAGTGCCCCCACCACCGCCAGCGCACCCAGCGACTTTCGCCAATGACCTTTTGCTGCAAGCTCGTTCATGGATTCCCCTCCGCAGTCGGACCGCGGTGTCGGCGCGGTCGGCGTCAGGCTACGACACGACCTCGGCGACGCGGGGCGGCTTCGTCGACTCCGTCCGAACACGGACTCTTGACCCGGCCCGTCTCCGCCCCGGCGAACGGCCCGGCCCGCCGATCCCGGAGCGTCGCGGAAGCGATTCCGCGCGCCCTGGGCGGTCCTCCCGCGCCCGGACGTGCCGTCACCCCTTCGGCCCCTCCAGGCGGTAGTGTCCGCTGGCGCGGCAACCGGCAGGTCCGTCGGCCCGCCCCGCGCCCCACCGCCCCGATCTGGAGGAACCCGTGCCGGCTCCCGCCCGTGCCGCCCTGGCCATAGCCGTGGCCGCCCTGCTCGCCGCAGCCTCAGGCTGCTCGTCCGGCGGCGGCCACACTGCCCGGCCGGCCGGACACGGCCCGGCCTCTTCCGCCGCCGACGCCGCTGCCGCCGGAGCGCCGCCCGCCCCGGCGGCGATCGTCACCGGCCCCGGCCCGAAGAGCTCCTACGACGTCCAGCCGCAGCCCGCGCCGGGCAGCTGCACGTACCGCTACACCGCGGACAAGCAGCCGCTGCCCGACCCGAAGTGCACCCCGGGCGCGATCAGCCCGGCGGTCAACCAGGGCAACATCAACGACACCATCTGCAAGCCGGGCGGCTACACCTCGACGATCCGCCCGCCGGCGAACATCACCGGCAAGGAGAAGGCCGAGAACGCCAAGTCCTACGGCTACACCGGCCCGATGGGCGACGCCGAGTACGACCACCTGATCAGCCTGCAACTCGGCGGCGACCCCAACGACCCGCGCAACCTGTGGGTGCAGCCGCCCTCCCCCGGCCATGTCCCGGGCAAGGGCCCCAACAACCCCAAGGACTCGGTGGAGACGCACCTGCACACCGCGATCTGCAAGGGCCAGGCCGCCCTCGCCGCCGCCCAGCAGGCCATCGCCACCGACTGGACCACCGCCGAGGCCAAGCTCGGCATCAAGTCCGGCGGCTCCCCCACCCCGGCCGCCGACACCGACGGGGACTGACCGCCCCGGGGCCCGTCCCGACGACGTCGGCGGGGGCTGCCGACGGCAGCGCCCCCGCCCGGCCCGACGACGCGCCCTACGCCGGGGTGGCGGGCGGGCGGCGCTTGTGCTCGGTGCGGCGGTAGTGGCCGAGGACGGTGCGGAAGACCTCCTCGCTCACCGGCTGCTCCTCCAGGAAGTCGTCCAGGGCCTCGTAGGGGACGCCGAGGGCGTCCTCGTCGGGGCGGCCGGGGGCGAGGTTCTCCAGGTCGGCGGTCGGGACCTTGTGGACGAGGTCCGCCGGAGCCCCCAGGGCCTCGGCCAGCGAACGGACCTGACGCTTCGTCAGCCCGTCCAGGGGCATCACGTCGGCGGCGCCGTCACCGTACTTGGTGAAGAAGCCGACGGCCGCCTCGGCGGCGTGGTCGGTGCCGACGACCAGGCCGCCGGTGGCGCCCGCGACCGCGTACTGGGCCACCATCCGCTGGCGGGCCTTGACGTTGCCGCGGACGAAGTCCTCGTGGGCGCGGTCGGCGAAGGTGAGGCCGGCGGACGTCAGGGTGTCGAGGGCGGCGTCGGTCGCGGGCCTGATGTCGACGGTCAGGGTCCGGTCCGGCCGGATGAAGTCGAGTGCGCGGCGGGCGTCCGCCTCGTCCGCCTGGGTGCCGTAGGGCAGCCGCATGGCGCAGAACTCGGCCTGGTGTCCGGCGGCGCGCAGCCGGTCGACGGCGAGCTGGCAGAGCCGCCCGGCGGTGGTGGAGTCGACGCCGCCGCTGATGCCGAGCACCAGCGTGCGGGCGCCGGCCGCCCGGAGCTGGTCGACGAGGAAGTCGACCCGGCGCTTCGCCTCCTGCTCGGGGCTGGGGACGGGGGCCACCCGCAGGGTGCGGGCGATCTCCCGCTGGAGGTCGGCGGACAGGGGTTCGGTCATATCGACTCCCGAGTGAAGGTGACACGGTGGGTGCCCGCCCTGGACGCTACCAGCGCGTTCGACGCGTTCGACGAGGTGGTGGCGGTGCTGCGGCAGGCCGGGGCCAGGGGCTCTCTTTCGGATCACGTCGGATCAGCGTGCGGCGTCGGGGTGCGTGCATCGCAAGGCGGAGGAGGGAGTCCATGCGGTGGGGGCACCTCCCGGCCGGAGGCTGGGGGCTATCGGCGACCGACGACAACGCGGCGAGGTGCGTGCCCCGGCGTCGCGCGCCCGGCGTGATCCGAAAGAGAGCCCCTAGCGCCTACGCGGGGTGCCGCAGGATGTCGAGGACGACGGCGCCGTCGACGGTCTCCTGGGCGACCAGCAGGGCGGCCAGTTCGTCGAGGTGGTGGCGGTGTTCGCGGAGCAGGTCGACGGCGCGGCGTTCGGCGCGGCGCAGCAGGCGGGCCACCGCCTCGTCGACGGCGCGCTGGGTCTGCTCGGAGTACGGGCGGCGGAACAGGTCCTCGGGGCCGTCGCCGAGGTAGTTCGGGGAGCCGCTGGAGTAGCCGACCGGGCCGAGTTCCGGGGAGAGGCCGAATTCGCGGACCATCCGGGTGGCGACGCCGGTGGCGTGGGCGAGGTCGTTGGCGGCGCCGGTGGAGCCCTCGCCGAAGACCACCAGCTCGGCCGCCCGCCCGCCGAGCTGGACGGTGATCAGGTCGGTGAGGTAGCCCTCGGTGTACAGGTGGCGTTCCGCTTCGGGGAGTTGTTCGGTCGCGCCGAGGGCGACGCCGGCCGGGAGGATGGTCACCTTGGCGACGGGGTCGGCGTGTTCGCAGAGCGCGGCGGTCAGGGCGTGCCCGGACTCGTGGACGGCGACGGCGTGGCGCTCCTCGGGCAGCAGCGCGTTGGAGGAGTCCCGGCGGCCGAGCAGGACGCGGTCGCGGGCGGCGTCGAGGTCGTCGGCGGTGAGGGTGGCGCGGTCGGCGCGGACGGCGTTGATGGCGGCCTCGTTGACCAGGTTGGCGAGGTCGGCACCGGAGAAGCCGGGTGTGCCGCGGGCGATGCGGTTCAGGTCGGCGTCGGGGGCGAGGGTCTTGCCGCGGACGTGGACGGCGAGGATCGCGGCCCGTTCCGCCTGGTTGGGCAGCGGGACGGTGACCTGGCGGTCGAACCGGCCGGGACGCAGCAGGGCCGGGTCGAGGGCGTCCGGGCGGTTGGTGGCGGCGATGACGACGATGCCGGTGGTCGGGTCGAAGCCGTCCATCTCGGAGAGCAGCTGGTTGAGGGTCTGTTCGCGCTCGTCGTTGCCGCCGAGCCGGGTGCCGCCCGCGCGGCGGCCGCCGACGGCGTCGATCTCGTCGATGAAGATGATGGACGGCGCGCGTTTGCGGGCATCGTCGAAGAGGTCGCGGACGCGGGAGGCACCGACGCCGACGAACATCTCGACGAAGCCGGAGCCGGTCACGGAGAGGAAGGGCACCTCGGCCTCGCCGGCGACGGCCCGGGCGAGCAGGGTCTTTCCGGTGCCGGGCGGGCCGACCATGATCACCCCGCGCGGGCCCTTGGCGCCGGCGGCGGCGTAGCGTTCGGGGCTGCGCAGGAAGTCGACCACCTCGCTGACCTCCTGCTTGACGCCCTCGTACCCGGCGACGTCGGCGAAGCGGGTGGCGGGCCGCTCGGCCTCGATGATCTTGGCGCGGGAGCGGCCGATGGCGCTCAGGCCGCCGCCGAGCGAGCGGGCGGCCATCCGGCCGGACCACAGGAACAGCCCGCCGAAGAGCAGCAGCGGCAGGAACAGCAGCAGCGTGGACCAGATCGAGCTGCCGCCGCTGCGGCTGGCGGTGATGTCGACGTGCTGGCTGGCCAGCTCGCCGCTGAGCTGGGAAGTGTCCAGGGCGGTCGGGATCTGGCTGGTGAAGTGCGTGCCGTCCTTGAGGGTGCCGGTGACCCCGCCGGTGTCGGTGATGTCCACGGTCTGCACCTGGCCGGCGCCGACCCGGTTGAGGAAGTCGGTGTAGCCGTAGTTGGCGCCGGTCGAGCCGGAGCGCGAGAACAGGATGAGCAGCAGCAGGGTCACCAGGACGGCGACGGGCAGCAGCCAGCGGCGCATCGCGGGCGGGGGCGGCTTGGGCGGCGGCGGGCCGCCGGGGGTGCGGGGCCGCTGGGGGCCCCCGCCCGGGGGCGGCGGGGTCGCGGGGTGGCGGGCGGCGCGCAGCCGGATTCGGGTGATCATCCACGCTCACCGCCTCTCCGCCGCCGGGCCTTCCTCTCCATGGTGGGGCGAGAAGGGCCCGGACGGGAGGTCCAGGACGAACCGGCCGGCCCCGGTGAGGGGGCCGGCGGCGCCGTCAGGAGAAGTCGAGCGAGCCGGTCCGGGTCCGCTTGAGCTCGAAGAAGTTCGGGTAGCCGGCCAGCAGCCGCACCCCGTCGAAGACCCGGACGGCGTCCTCGCCGCGCGGGATGGCGCTCAGCACCGGGCCGAAGAAGGCGACGCCGTCGACGTGGATGGTCGGCGTGCCGACCTCCTCGCCGACCGGGTCCATGCCCTCGTGGTGGCTCTTGCGCAGCGCGACGTCGTACGCCGTGCTGTCGGCCGCGGCGGCGAGTTCCTCCGGCAGCCCGGCCGCGACCAGGGCCTCCCGGAGGACGGCGTCGTCGGCGGGCCGGTCCTGGTCGTGCAGGCGGGTGCCGAGTTCGGTGTACAGGTCGCGCAGCACGTGCTCGCCGTGCTGTTCGGCGGCGGCGATGCAGACCCGGACGGGGCCCCAGCCGGTGGTCATCAGGCGCTGGTAGCGCTCGGGCAGGTCGGTGCGGCCCTCGTTGAGGACGGACAGGCTCATCACCCGGAACGTGAGGTCGAGCTCGCGGTGGCGCTCGACCTCCAGGATCCACCGGGAGGTGATCCAGGCGAACGGGCAGATCGGATCGAAGTAGAAATCGACTTTGGTGGTCACGGTGAGGAGCCTAGGCGCCGAGTGGACCGCTTTCCAGGGCCAATCGATCACCATCGCGGTGGGCCACTTCTCAGCTGCAGGTCTTCCCGCCGGCCGGCACGGTGCCGTCCAGCAGGTAGGCGTCCACGGCCTGCTTCAGGCACGGGTCGCCGGTGTTGTAGCCGCCGTGGCCCTCGCCCTGGAGGGTGATGTTGACGCCGACGCCGGGGCCGAGCTGCTGCGCCATCGCGTGGGCGCCCTCGACCGGGGTGGCCGGGTCGCCGGTGGTGCCGACCACCAGGATCGGGGCCGCGCCGGCGGCGGAGACGTCCGGGTGGTCGGCCTTGCCCGGCACCGGCCAGCCGGTGCAGCTCGTCAGGCCCCAGGCGGAGTAGGGCCCGAACACCGGGGAGGCGTCGCGGAACTGCGGCAGTTGCTGCTCGACGTCCTGGTCGGAGTAGCGCTGCCGGGCGTCCACGCAGTTGATCGCCCGGTTGGCGGCGCTCAGGTTGGTGTAGCGCCCCTGCGCGTCGCGCCCGAACATGTCGTCGGAGAGCTGGAGCAGCGTGTTGCCGGTGCCCTGCTGCATCGCCTCGGTGAGCCCGGCGGCCAGGACGGGCCAGGTCTCCTCGCTGTACAGGGCCGCGGCGATGCCGGTGACGGCCAGGGTCTCGGTGAGCTGCCGCCCGCTGGAGGTGGGCAGCGGGGACTGCTCCAGCTTCTGCAGCAGCGCCGTGACCGACGCCGTGCCCTCGGCGCCGCCGGCACCCGTCGGGCAGACGGCGGCCTCCTCGGCGGCGCAGGCCTTCATGAAGTTGTCGAAGGCGAGCTGGAAGCCCTGGGCCTGGCCGAGCGCGGCCTGCTGCGGGTCCTTCGTCGGGTCGACGACCGAGTCCAGGACGATCCGGCCGACCTCCTGCGGGAACAGGTGCGCGTAGACGCCGCCGAGCTGGGTGCCGTAGCTGATGCCGAAGTAGTAGAGCTTCTGGTCGCCGAGCACCTGCCGCATCAGGTCGAGGTCGCGGGCGGCGCTCTCGGTGTCCACGTAGGGCAGCACCGGACCGGAGTTGTGCTCGCAGGCGGCGGTGAACTGCGCGTTGCTGGCGTCCAGCGCCTTCACCGCGTCGGGGGTCCCGGGGGTGTTGTCGACTGCCAGGGTGGCGTCCATCGCCTTGTCGTCCAGGCAGCTCACCCCGGCGCTGGCGCCGACCCCACGGGGGTCGAAGCTCACCAGGTCGTAGCGGGCGTTGAGGGAGGCGTAGTCGGCGGCGAGGGCGGGCAGCGTGGCGACGCCGGAGGCGCCGGGGCCGCCGAAGTTGAACAGCAGCGAGCCGATCCGGTGCTTCTCGTCCTTCGCCCGGCTCCGGATCATGGCCAGGTCGATGGTCGGGCCGTCCGGCTTGCCGTGGTCGAGCGGCGCCTTGAGGGTGGCGCACTGCCAGTCGCCGGCGGGCGCGGTGCCGCTGCCCTGCGCGGGGCTGGGGGCCGGGCAGGCCTGCCAGTCGAGCCGCTGGGCCGCGAGTCCGGTCGCGGACGCGGCGGGCGAACCGGGTGAGCCGGCCGGGGAGGCCGGGGAGGCCGGCGCGGGCTCGACGGCGGAACGGGCGTCGCCCTGGCAGCCGGTGGCGGAGGCGAGCAGCAGCGCGGCCAGGCCGAAAGCGCCGGCGCCGCGGACGACGGTGTGCATGGAGCGGTCCACCTCTCGGGTTGCCGGGCGCGCCCCCGGCGGACGGCACGGTCAGCGCACCACAGACCCTAGGGGTGGTGGGGCGACTACGCCTGGTGGACGGCCCGGTGGAGGGGCGTGCGCCGGTCCGGCTGCCACCCGCCGTCCGGGTGAGGCGTCCTGCGACCCTCGTCCGGTATTGCCCACTACCTGGCGTCGCATGCTATCTTGCATCACATGGTACCTGGCATCACACACCACGACGGCGACGCCGGTACGGCCGACGGACCGGTGGCGACGCAGTTGCGCAAGGGCGTGCTGGAGTACTGCGTCCTGGCACTGCTGCGGGACGGCCCCCGGTACGGGGTGGAGCTGCTGCAGGAGCTCGGCCGGTTCCCGATGCTGGCGACCAGCCAGGGCACCATCTACCCCCTGCTGTCCCGGCTGCGCCGGGCCGGCCTCGCCGACACCTTCCTGCGCGACTCGGCCAGCGGCCCGTCCCGCCGGTACTACACCCTCACCGACACCGGCCGCAGCGCACTGGAGGAGTTCGCCACGCTGTGGCCCGCCTTCCGCGAAACCGTCGACCACGTCCTGGCCCCGGGAGAGAACCCGTGAACAACCCCATCGAGCACCCCCTGGTCCGCGCCCACCTGGCCGCGGTCGCCCGGTACACCGCTCCGCTGCCCGAGCCGCGCCGCCGCGAACTGCTCGCGGACCTGCGCGAGCACATCGAGGTCTCGCTCGCCGAGTGCGACCCCGCCGACGAGGCCGCCGTCCGGCGGGTCCTGGAGCAGCTGGGCAGCCCCCGACAGATCGCCGACGCCGCGCTCGACGAGGAGGGCAGCGCCCGACCGGAGCCGGAGAGCCGCGGCCGCACCGCCCGCACCCTGGTCTTCGCGGTGCTGCCGGTTCCGCTGTCGTTCGCCCCGGCCGTCGGGCCCCCGCTCGCGCTGGCCGCCGCCGTCATCGCCGCGAGCAGGGTGTGGCGGTCCACGCAGTGGAGCCGCCGGGAGAAGCGGCTGGCGGCCCTGCTGCTGCTCTCCCCCGTCCTGGCCATTCCGCTGGCCGCCATCGTCGCCGCCGTCGTGTCCCCGTTCGGCCTGACCGCGACCGGCGTCCTCGCCGCCTGCGTGGTGGGCTTCTGTCCCGCCCTGCTCGCGGCGTTCCTCCTGGCCCGCTCCGCCGCCCGGCTGCGCAACGCCGCACTCACGGCCTGAACCGGCTTCACCAAAGAACACTGACGTTTCGCCGCCCCCCCTGGCGATGCTGGAGGCCGCCCCCACGTACAAGGGGGGCGGCCTCCGCACGTCGGAGGCTCGCGCTTGCGCGCGCCTCTGCCCGGCGGCTAATGTCTTACCTGTTTCTCACCATCAAATCCCTTTTCGGCCAAGGCTGTTCATACGGTTAATGGAAACCCGTATACAGTGTGCAGGCCTGGAGAATCCGAACCGCCGCCCCCTCCGTCTGGGGGCTTTTCCATTACGCGGGAATCAAGGCAACTCACTTTACCGTCAGGCTCGTTGACCCCGTTCTCCGGCGGCTGCTTTGCTTCTCGGCGGCCGAGGCGGGCCTGTTTTCCCCCCGGTGATCCGTTGTGCGGCGGGTCATCCAGGCATTTCCACCGCCTCCGGCCTCTCCCTGTCCTTCGCGACCACCCGTCACCCACCGGTGCCCGGGCGGTCGGCATGAGAGAGGCAACCCTCACATGGGCCGAACCCCCACGTTCCGTCTCGCCGGACGGGCGGCGCTCACCGGCGTCGCCGCGCTCGCCCTCGCGGCGGCCGGCTTCACCGCGGCACCCGCCCAGGCGCAGCCCGACGACGCCGCGCACCCCGCGGCGTCGGCGAACCACCCCTACCGGCACGGCGCCGTCCCGCTGCGCGGCCACCAGGCCGCACCGAACGCCACCTCCGCCAACAACCTCAACTACGGCGGCGGCGCGGGCAGTCCGAGCATCGGCGTGACCACCGGACCGGAGCACGTCTACCTGGTGTTCTGGGGCTCCCAGTGGGGCAGCTCCGGCACCGACGCCAACGGCAACACCACACTCAGCGGCGACGCCAAGGGCATGGCCCCGCGCCTCCAGCAGCTGTTCAAGGGCATCGGCGCGGGCAACGAACTCTGGTCCGGCGTCATGACGCAGTACTGCGAGGGCGTCGCCACCGGATCCCAGACCTGCCCGGGGAACTCCGCGCACGTCGCCTACCCCACCGGCGGCGCGCTCGCCGGCGTCTGGGTGGACACCTCCGCCGCGGCGCCCGCCTCCGCGACCGGCAACCAGATCGGCGCCGAGGCGGTCAAGGCGTCCGGCCACTTCGGCAACACCACGGCCGCGGCCAACCGGAACGACCAGTACGTCGTCGTCTCCCCCACCGGCACCACCCCCGACGGCTTCAACACCGCGTCCGGCAACTTCTGCGCCTGGCACGACTACACCGGCGACACCACGCTCACCGGCGGCGCCGTCTCCTCCCCGTACGGCGAACTGGCCTTCACCAACCTGCCGTACGTGACGGACGCGGGCTCCGGCTGCGGGCAGGGCTTCGTCAACGCGGGGACGGCCGGCACCCTGGACGGCGTCACCATCGTCGAGGGCCACGAGTACGCCGAGACCATCACCGACCAGAACCCGGCCGGCGGCTGGACCGACAGCAGCGGCGCCGAGAACGGCGACAAGTGCGCCTGGGTCAGCAGCGGCCAGGGCGCCTCGGCGAACGTCGGCTTCACCACCGGCAGCTTCGCCATGCAGTCGACCTGGGCGAACGACTTCAACAGCGGTGCGGGCGGCTGCGAGATGTCCCACCCGATCGTCGGCGGCACGACCGGCAACACCGTCACCGTCACCAACCCGGGCGCCCAGACCGGCACCACCGGCACGGCCGTCAGCCTGCAGATCGCGGCCACCGACAGCGCCTCCGGCCAGACCCTCACCTACACGGCGAGCGGCCTGCCGGCCGGCCTGTCCATCTCCGCCTCCGGCCTGATCAGCGGCACCCCGACCACCGCCGGCACGGCGAACGTCACGGTCACCGCCAAGGACGCCACCGGCGCCTCCGGCTCCGCCGCCTTCGGCTGGACCGTCACCTCCGCGGGCGGCGGCGGCCTCACCAACGGCGGCTTCGAGACCGGCACCCTGAGCGGCTGGACCTCCACCGGCAGCGCCGCCGCCTCCAGCGCCGCCAAGCACACCGGTGGCTACGGCGCGATGCTCGGCTCCACCGGCCCCACCACCACGTCCACGGCCAGCCAGACCTTCACCGCCCCGACCGGCAGCAGCAAGGTCGCCTTCTGGTACGACGTCACCTGCCCGGACACCGTCACCTACGACTGGGCGACCGCCACGCTCAAGGACAACACCACCAACACCACGACCACGGTGCTCGCCAAGACCTGCACCAGCGGCCTCGGCTGGAAGTCCGCCTCCGGCACCGTCACCCCGGGGCACAGCTACACGCTCACCCTCACCAACGTGGACGACAACTACCCGGGCGACCCGACCTACACCTACTACGACGACGTGACCGTCTCCTGACGGCCGCCCGTCCACGCCCCTGACGCCGCCGGGGCGGGCCACCACGGCCCGCCCCGGCGGCACCGCGCCCGGCGGCACCCCACCCCGCACCCCGCACCCCGTCCCAGCGAAGGAGAAGAGCCGTGACCGTGCGAACGCTCGCGGCAGCCGCCCTGCTCGCCCTGGCGGCCGGCTGCTCGTCGAACACCGGCCCCGCCGCACCGGGCCCGCCCGCCCCGGCCGCCCTGGTGCTCGACGAGCACGCCGACGGCACGACCGTACGGGTGGCACCCGGCACCGTCGTCCGGGTCGAGCTGCACAGCACCTACTGGTCCCCGGCCGCCGGCGACAGCCCGCGGACGCTGCGTCCGACCGCCACCGCGACCACCCCCTCCGCCTCCTGCCGGCCGGGCGGCGGCTGCGGCCAGGTCACCGCCGGCTTCCTCGCCGCCGCCCCCGGCACCGCCCGCCTCTCCGCCCACCGCACCACCTGCGGCGAGGCGTTGGCCTGCCCGCCCGGGCAGCGGGCCTTCACGGTGACGGTGACGGTGACGGTCGGCTGACGATCAGTGCTGGACACCGGAGGACAGCGAGAAGTCCGCGAAGTAGGCGCGCTGGGTGCTCGCCGGGCCCCAACTGGTGTCGTGGCCGCCGTAGAAGGTGGAGAAGAACACGCCGCCGAAGGGGATCCTGCCGATGCCCGAGGCCACCCCGCGCGCCGCGTAGACCTGACGGCCGTCGTACCAGACGGTGACGTCCCCGGTGCCGCGGTCGACCAGCTGCTCGACGCTGTGCCACGCGCCGTCGCCCTGGAACCGCCAGTCACCGAGCCCCTCGTCCACCCCGTAGCCGGTCGGGCCGGAGTTGGTCGGGGTGTAGAGGTAGACCTCGCCGTTGTCCGGCACGCCCTTGGCGCCGCGCCACATGTAGCGCGTCGACCAGCCCGCGCCGTGGTTGCCGCCCGACTCCTCGCCGATCTTGCCGCCGTACAGCCCGGGCAGCTTCCCCGCCTTGCCCCAGTCCCGGCCGGCCGGGAACTTGAGGGAGTACTTCAGGTCCAGCGTCCGGCCCTGGGCCAGGGCGGACAGGCCCAGACCGGTCAGATCCGTGTAGAACTGGCCGCCGCCCGGGTTCGGGCAGTCGGTGCACTGGTTGGAGGAGGAGCCGGCGCCGTAGGTGACCTGGAGCGCCGAGCCGCCCCCGGGAGCGGCCGCGTCGTCGACCGCGCTCAGGTCCGAACCGCCCCACGTCCCCTGGTCGACCGCGCCCCAGGCGTGCTTCCACTGGTCCGTCCCGTAGCCGCGGAACTGGCCGGTCCAGGCCGCCTTCCCGCTCGCCACCGCGGCCGGCGCGGCTCCCCCGGCTCCCTCGGACCCCGAGGCAGCCGGCGCGGCGATCGAGGCCGCGGCGGGCGACGCCGACGGGGCGCAGGCGGCCAGGGCGGCGGCCGCGAGCACCGCTCCGAACACACGACGAGTGCTTTTCATGACTGCCCCTCCTGACGGGACCGGGCCGGGACGGCCCACCCGCTCCATGTGACGCTCCGCCACCGGGTCACAGTAGCGGCGCCCGATGTGACGTGGCCATCACACTCCCGGGTGACGGCGGGGCGGTTCCCGGCCCCCGGCCCTCCCGATGCGGGCCGTGCGGAGACGCGCGAGGTGCGAGGTACGAGGTGCGAGGTGGCGAGGTGGCGATGCGGCCGCGAGGATTCCTCCGAACGTCCGGCGGAGGACGTCAAGACCGCGGCGACGGCTCCGACCACCCGTCGAGGAGCCCAGCCGGGCCCGCGAACCACGAGGAGCACGAGGAGCACGAGATGAAGTTCCTGATCAGCCTGCACATCAACCCGGCCGTGATGGACGCGCTGACCGACGAGGAGAAGGCGGCGATCGGCCGCGGCCACGGCGAGTTCATCGAGGCGCTGAAGGCGTCCGGAGAGCTGATCACCACCCAGGCACTGGCCGATCCGGCCCAGGCCGCCGTGGTGACCGTGCGCAACGGCCAGCCGGTGGTGACCGACGGCCCGTTCCTGGAGGCCAAGGAGTACCTGGGCGGCTTCTACCTGATCGACTGCGAGGACAAGGAGCGGGCGATCGCGCTGGCGGCGCTGATCCCGGACACCGCGATCGAGGGCCTGGGGGTCGAGGTGCGCCAGGTGATGTTCGCCGACGGACACTTGGAGGCATGACAGCACCGGACTTCGAGGACCTGCTGCGTGCGCTCACGCCGCAGGTCCTCGGCACCCTGGTTCGCCGCTACGGCCGGTTCGAAGGGTGCGAGGACGCCGTCCAGGAGGCCGTCCTCGCCGCCACCCTGCAGTGGCCGTCCGAGGGCATGCCCGACAATCCGCACGGCTGGCTGGTGACCGTCGCCGCCCGGCGGCTCATCGACCAGCTGCGCCGCGACCGCGCGCGCCGCGAACGGGAGTCGGCGACGGCCGCCGAGGTGGTGCCGACGGAGGTGCCGGACACCGACGACACGCTCGTCCTGCTGTTCCTGTGCTGCCATCCGACGCTCACCGCGGCCTCCCGGACCGCCCTGACGCTGCGGGCGGTCGGCGGTCTGACCACCGCCGAGATCGCCCGCGCGTTCCTGGTGCCGGAGGCCACCATGGCGGCCAGGATCAGCCGGGCCAAGCAGCGCATCAGGGCCGCCGGCAGCTCGTTCGCCCTGCCGGACGGCGCGGAGCGCGAGGAACGGCTGCGGGTCGTGCTGCACGTGCTCTACCTGATCTTCAACGAGGGCTACACCGCCACCTCCGGCCCCGAGTTGCACCGCCCCGACCTCGCGCGCGAGGCGATCCGGCTGACCAGGACGGTGCACGCGCAGCTGCCGGGGGACGACGAGGTGACCGGGCTGCTCGCACTGATGCTGCTGACCCACGCCCGCCGGGAGGCGCGGACCACCCCGGCCGGCGACCTGGTGCCGCTGGACGAGCAGGACCGCAAGGCCTGGGACCGGGCGCTGATCGACGAGGGCGTCGAACTGGTCGAGGCGGCGCTGGCCGGCCCGACCCTGGGGCCCTACCAGTTGCAGGCCGCCATCGCGGCCACGCACGCCGACGCGGCCACCGCCGAGGAGACCGACTGGCCCCAGGTGCACGCCCTCTACCTGATCCTGGAACGGATCGCGCCCAACCCGATGGTCACCCTCAACCGGGCGATCGCGCTCGCCGAGACCGACGGCCCGGCCGCCGGGCTGGCCCTGCTGTCCGCCCTGGACGGTGACGGGCGGATGGCCGGGCACCACCGGCTGCTGTCCGTCCGGGCGCACCTGCTGGAGAAGGCCGGCGACCCGGCCGGCGCCCACGAGCACTACCGGCTGGCCGCGAAGGCCACCGCCAGCCTCGCCGAGCGGCGCCACCTGGAGGCCCGGGCCGCCCGGACCAGGCCGCGCTCCGACTGATCACGCGCCCGGGGCGTCCGAAACGTCCGGTGCGCGGCCCGGGCGGGCCCGGGAACGGCCGGGCTCAACCACCCTGCGGCGCCATCCCCGGCCTGCCCCGCACCGCGTACGCCGGCAGCCGCAGCTCGCCGAGGACGGCCCGGGGCAGGCTCAGCCCGAACCGCCGCCCGACCGCGCCGAGGGTACGGCGGCGCACGGCCGCGGGCGGCTCGCCCCCGGGGCCGCGGGTGATCCCGTCGGGCTCCAGGACGCCCGCGGCGACCAGCTCGGGGACCAGCAGGTCGGGCTCCCGGCCCCAGCGCCAGCGCTCCTCGGCGAGGCCGAACCCGCAGAGCACGGCGCCGTCGCGGGCGTAGTCGAGCAGCGCGGGCGGGTGGTCCGGCATCGGGCGGAAGTGGACCACCTCGACCCCGTCGCGCGCTATCTCGGTGAGCCGTTCGCCGCCGGTGGAGTCGCCGTACTCGACCGCGAAGGACCAGTCACCGGACTCGCCGACCCTGATCACACCGTCGCCGTCGTCGCTCGGGCGGAACACCTCGATGTCGAGGTCCCACACCTCGGTGCCGCTGAGCGGCCCGGCCGCGGCGGCCGGATCGGCGCCCATCCGGCGGGCGAGCTCCTGCGGCGGTATCCCCCGGGCGAACAGGACGCCGTCGACGGAGCACCCGGCGTCCGCGAGCCACCGGATGCCCTCCTCGCCCCCCGCCCCTTCGGTACCGTCCGTCATGACGCCCCCTCACCTCGCGCCGACCCGCGTGGCCGGGCCGCCGGTCCGCACCCTAACGGACGCCACCGACAACCGGCCGCCCCCCAGGCGCGTCCCGGCCGGGCGTCCTCAGCACCCGCCCGAGGAAGGGCAGTTCGCCGGGGGCCGTCGGAAGACCGCGCTCAGGCGCCCCGGCGGTTCAGCCTCCCGCGCATCAGCACCGCGTACACCGCCGCCGCGACGACCATGCCGACCGGCAGCGCGAGGTCCGCGCCGACGAGGGCGGCCACCGGCCCGGTGTACAGGGTGTCCACGCACAGCGCGGCGCCGGCCACCCCGGCCGCGAGGGCGAGCGCGCCGGCCGGGTTGACGCCCGCCCGGTACCAGAAGGGACTGCCCGGACTCTCGTCCGTGAGCGCGCGGCCGTCGTAGCGGTTGCGGCGCAGCAGGATGTCGGTGGCGTAGATCGCGGTGCTGGGGCCGAGCAGGACGACGGTCAGCTGGAGCACGTTGCTGACGGTGTCGAGGAAGTTGGAGACCAGCAGCGCGTACAGCGTGAGGCAGACGGCGACGGTGCCGTCGACGAGCACGCTGAGCGTGCGGCGGATCCGGATGCCGACGGCCTGCAGGGCGAGGCCGGCGCTGTAGGCGGTGAGCGCGTTGACCGCGATCGTGCCGACGACCAGGGCGAGCAGGAAGACCGGGTCGAACCAACCGGGCAGGATCTGCTGGAGGGCGGCCTGCGGGTCCGTCATGTCGACGGCGCTGGCGGCGAGTACGCCCAGGCCGCCGACCGCGACGCTGGGCAGGAAGCCGCCGAGGGCCGTCCAGCCGAGGACGGCGCGCGGGGAGGTGGTGTGCGGCAGGTAGCGGGAGAAGTCGGCACTGGTGGTGTAGGACAGCGGGCCGGAGGCGATCAGGGTGACGCCGGCCAGGACGGCGGACCACAGGCGGGTTCCGGAGAGCGGTTCGGCGGGCGCGTAGCCGAAGTCGGCGTGCCGGAGCACCACGTACCCGACGACGGCGAAGGCGGCGGCGAGCACCAGGGTGATCGGCAGGTAGAGCCGGAGGATCGCGGCGTGGCCGTAGACGCTGATGGTGAGCGTCACCACGACGATGGCCACCACGATGGCGATCTTGATCGGGGTGGTCGGGGTGATCCCGGCCTGTTCGACGAGCGAGAACGCGGCGACGGCGGCCGCGGCGAGGTTGAGCGCGAAGTAGCAGACGGAGATCATCCAGCCGGTGACGGCGTTGTTCACGCGGTTGCCGCGGACGCCGTACAGCGCGCGGGTGATGACCTCGCTGGGCGCGCCCGCGGCCGGTCCGGAGACCGCCAGCAGGCCGGTGCCCAGCCAGAACAGGTTGCCGACGACGACCACCGCGAACGCCTGGGGCAGGTCGAGCCCGGCCAGGACGAGGGCGCCGCCGACGACCAGGTTGAGGTAGTTGACGCTGGCCGCCGCCCAGACGGAGAAGAGTTCGCGGGCGCGGCCGCGCCGTTCGGTCTCGGGGATGTGGTCGATGCCGTGGACCTCGACCCGGCCGGCCCGCTCCTGCTGGAGCGGCGCGGCGGCGCGGGTGTCGGGGTGGGGGTGGTCCGGGAGCGTGGACGCCATTGGGGGCCCTCCGTGGGGGTGTCGTGCCCACCTGCTTGCTTATTGGTCGCACACTCAATAGCATCCGGCACATGACGTCAAGCGTTCAGCGCAAACGGGTCCGCAAATCCCCCGACGACCGGCGGGCGGAGATCGTCGAGGCGGCGGCCGCCGTCGCCCTCACCGAGGGCCTGGAGTGCATCACGCTGCGCAGGATCGCCGAGCAGCTCGACGTCCGCCCCGGTCTGATCAGCCACTACTTCCCCGCCGTCGAGGACCTCGTCGCCGAGGCCTTCGGCAGCGCCGCCACCGCCGAACTGGAGACGCTGCTGCCCGCCGACCCGCACGACGGGTCGCCGCTGCACCACCTCGCACGGTTCTTCGCCCGCGCCACCGGGCCCGCCTACGACGACATGAGCCGGCTCTGGCTCAACGCCCGCCACCTCAGCCGCTACCGGCCCGTCCTGCGCGACCGGGTCCTGGAGCAGCAGTCCGGCTGGCGCGGACGGCTCAGCGGCGTCATCGAAGCGGGCGTCACCCAGGGCGAGTTCCGCACCGAGGACGGCGATGTGGCGGCGCTTCAGATCCTGGTCGTGATCGACGGCCTCGCCGCCCACGCCAACACCGGCCTGCGCGAACACCCTTCCGCCGTCACCCGGCTCGCCGCGGCCACCGCCGAACGCGAACTCGGCCTGCCCGACGGCTCCCTCGCCCGGCAACACTGACCACTCCACCCCACAACTCCCCCACCCCGCAGCACCGTTGGAGCCGATGTGCGCACCTCCCTCGTCCTCCTGTCCGCCCGCCTGCTCGACCCGGCGACCGGCGGCCCGCTCCCGCAGACCGCCCTGGCCGTCGCCGACGGCCGGATCGCCGCCCTCGGCGACGACCGGGAGATCCGCCGACTCGCCGACGCCGCCACCACGGTGGTCGACCTGAAGGGCGCCACCGTCACCCCCGGGCTGGTCGACGGGCACCTGCACCCGGTCACCGGCGCCGAACTCACCCACGGCCTCGACCTCTCCGGCTGCACCGACCTCGCCGGGGTCCGCGCCGCCCTCGCCGCCGAGGTCCGCACCCTCGCCCCCGGCGCCTGGCTGCACGCCTGGGGCCTGGACCCGAACGTCTTCGGCGACCGGCCGGTGGAGTCCGCCGCGCTCGCGCCCGTCCTCGACGGCGTCCCGGCGCTGCTCCAACTCTTCGACGCCCACTCCATGCTCGCCAGCCCGCGCGCCCTGGAGCTCGCCGGCGTCGACGGCCCGCGCAGCTTCGCCCAGGCCGCCGAGGTGGTCTGCGACGCGACCGGGCGCCCCACCGGCCTGCTGCTGGAGGACGCCGCCTGCGAACTGGTCGAACGCGCCGCCCCGCAGCCCACCCGGGCCGAACGCCGCGCCCGCCTGGCCGCCGCGCTCACCGCCATGGCCGCCGCCGGCCTCACCGGCGGCCACGCGATGGACGCGAACGGCGACAGCCTCGACCTCTACACCGAACTCGACGAGGCGGGCGAGCTGCCGCTGCGGCTGCGGGTCGCCCCCTGGTGCCAGCCCGGGGTGGACGCGGACGGGCTGCGCGCGCTCGTCGAACAGCAGCGCCGGGGCGGCCGGCTCTGGCGGGTCGACGGCGTCAAGCTGTTCATGGACGGCACCATCGACAACGGCACCGCCTGGCTGGAACGCCCGGACTGCCACGGCGAGTCCACCCACGCGTTCTGGCCCGACCCGGCGGAGTACACCCGCGTCATCGCGCACCTGCACCGCGCCGGCGTGCCGACCGCCACCCACGCCATCGGCGACGCCGCCGTCCGCCACGCGCTCGACGCCGTGGCCGGGGCCTCGGCGCAGGACCCGGGGGCGGCCGCCGCCGGGGCGCGTACCGTCCGGCACCGGATCGAACACATCGAGACCGTCCCGGACGCCGTCCTGCGGCGCTTCGCCGAGCTGGGCGTGATCGCCTCCATGCAGCCCACCCACTGCTGCGACTTCACCCGGGCCGACCACACCGACAACTGGTCCCGCCGCCTCGGCGAGGAGCGCGCCGACCGCGCCTGGCGCTGCCGCGACCTGTGGGACGCGGGCGCCACCGTCGTGCTCGGCTCGGACTGGCCGATCGCCCCGTACCCGCCGCTCGGCGTGATGGCCGGCGCCCGCCACCGCCGCCCGAGCCGCGACCTGACCCAGCCGCCGCACCGGCCCGGGCAGGCGCTCACCGCCCTGGAGGCGCTGCGGGCGGTGACCGTCAACGCCGCGCACGCGGCCGGGGAGGAGGAGCAGGCCGGCCGGATCGCCGTCGGGCAGCGCGCCGACCTCACCGTCCTGGCCGCCGACCCGCTCACCACCCCCGCCACCGAACTGCCGGACGTCCCGGTGCTGCTGACCGTCCTGGACGGCCGCCCGACGCACCGCGCCGCCGCGCTCTGACCCGCCGGGCGGACCCCGCATCGCCGCAGGTCGGGGGTTATCCCCCCGAGGAACCCGGCGGTCGGCCCCAGCGCGCCGCACCCCCGCCGCGGACGATGATCATCTCACCGAGCTTTCGGGACAAGGAAACTGAGGAGAGATCATGACCACGGCGAACAAGCGAACGATCGGCCGACGCGGGCTGATCGCGGTGACGGTGGCGGCCGCCGGCACCGCCCTGCTGGCCCCGGTGGCCTCCGCCGCCCCTGCGGTGGACGGCCAACGGAGCACGGTGGTCCGCGCGTTGGAGCGGTCCGCGCACCCGCTGCGGTCGACCGAGCCCGGCGGCAGCACCAGCGACCTGCGGGCGCTCGGCGCGATGGTCGGGGACGCCAAGGTGGTGGGCCTCGGCGAGGCCACGCACGGCTCGCACGAGTTCTTCACCATGAAGCAGCGGGTCTTCCGCTACCTGGTCCAGGAGAAGGGCTTCACCACCTTCGCCCTGGAGATGAGCTGGTCGGCGGGCCTGAAGATCGACAAGTTCCTCCAGGACGGCAAGGGCGACGCCCGGCAGATCGTCAAGGAGGAGCTGGGCCAATCACCCTGGGAACGCCAGGAGTTCGTCGACCTGATCAGCTGGATGCGCGAGTACAACCGCCAACACCCGGAGCGCCCGGTCCACTTCATGGGTGACGACGTCGGCGCCCCCAAGCTCGGCGAGGAGGTCTTCGCCCGGGTCGACGCCTACCTGCGCAAGGCCGACCCCGCGGCCCTGGCGCGCGTGGACGGGCTGTACGCGGGCCTGCGCCCGCTCGACGACACCGTCGCCTACCTGAAGCGGCCGGTGGCCGAGCGGAAGGAGAACGCCGCCAAGGCGCAGCAGGCGCTGGACCTGGTCACCGCCGCCAAGGGCAAGGGCGGCGAGGAGTACGACTGGGCCGTGCAGCACGCCCGCATCATCGCCCAGACCTTCGCCTTCGCCACCTTCGAACTCACCGACAAGGCCTCGGTGAACGCCGCGGAGGTCGTCCGCGACCGGGCCATGGCCGACAACACCGCGTGGTGGCAGCGCCACACCGGCGACCGGATGCTGCTCTCCGCCCACAACGGGCACGTCGGCTACCTGGCCAGCGATCCCGAGATGTACCCCAAGACGCAGGGCTCGATCCTGCGCGACACCTTCGGCCCGGAGTACATGAACATCGGGTTCACCTTCGACCGGGGCTCCTTCCTCACCATGGGCGCCGCCCTCGACACCAATTGGGAGAAGAACACCGTGCCCGCGGCCACGCCCGGGATGAACGAGTACACCCTGGACCAGGTCCGCGGCCAGGACTACTACGTCGACCTGCGCACCGCCCCGCGCGTGGCCCGCGACTGGCTGGACACCGCCCGACCCGTCTACGAGGCCGGGTCCACGTTCACGAAGGACCCGCTGCCCTCCGTCGCCCTCGGGCGGGCCCACGACGTCCTCGTCCACCTCCACCAGGTCCACGAGGCCACGAAGCTCTGACCGGGCTCCGGCCCCGCCTCGAGCCGGCGGCCCGGCCTCAGCCGGGCGGGGCCGCCGTCTCGGGGAACGCCCGGTCCAGCAGCGCGCCCAGGGCGGCCCGGTCCGGGCCGGAGAGCTGTTCCAGCGCGGTCAGGCCGGACATCAGGTCGGCCCGGATCAGCCGGACGGTCTGCTCGCCCCGGTCGGTCAGGGCGATGCTCTTGATCCGGCGGTCGGCGGGGTCGGGCTCGCGGCGGACCAGGTCGCGGCCCTCCAGCCGGTCGACGATGCCGGTGACGTTGGAGGCGTCGCAGGACAGCAGTCCGGCGAGGGAGCGCATGGAGCGCGGCCGGGTGAGCAGGCTGAGGGTCTTGCCCTGCATCAGGGTCAGCCCGTGCCCGGCCGCGGCGGAGGCGAAGTGGCGGTAGTAGGCCGCGGCCACCCGGGCGAGCTGATCCATCAGCTCGCCCGGCGTGGCCGGTGGGTCCGGGTGGGGGTTCTGGTGCACGGTTCGAGCATAGGCACATTGCTTGACACCCTCAACCATTGAGGTTTACCGTCCAAGAATGCTTGAGGTCATAAACCATCGACGACCTCAAGCCAGCTGGAAGGACCGCGAGACCCTCATGAACCACACCCCCGCCGCCACTCCGGACGCCGCTCCCGAAGCCACGCCGGAAGCCGCCCCGGAGACCGCCGCCGCCACGGTCACCCGCCTGCGCGCCGCCTTCGACACCGGCCGGACCAAGCCGCTCGCCTGGCGCCAGGCCCAGCTGGCAGCACTGCGCTCGCTGCTCACCGAGCAGTCCGAGGCGTTCCTCCAGGCCCTGCACGAGGACCTCGGCAAGAGCACCGCCGAGGCCTACCGCACCGAGATCGGCTTCACGCTCAACGAGCTCGACCACACCGTCGCCCACCTGGAGCAGTGGCTGCGGCCGAAGCCCGCCGCCGTGCCCGAGTTCTTCCAGCCCGCCGCGGCCCGCGTGGTGCGCGACCCGCTCGGCGTGGTCCTGATCATCGCGCCCTGGAACTACCCGCTCCAGCTCGCCCTGTCCCCGCTGGTCGGCGCACTGGCCGCCGGGAACGCGGCCGTCCTCAAGCCCAGCGAGCTCGCCCCCGCGACCTCCGCCGCGCTCGCCCGGCTGCTCCCGCGCTACCTCGACCCGGCGGCCGTCGCGGTCGTCGAGGGCGCCGTCCCGGAGACCACCGCGCTGCTGGAGCAGCGCTTCGACCACATCTTCTACACCGGCAACGGCGCCGTCGGCCGGATCGTCATGGCGGCCGCCGCCCGGCACCTGACCCCGGTCACCCTGGAACTCGGCGGCAAGAGCCCGGTGGTGGTCGAACCCGGCGTCGACCTCGCGGTCACCGCCCGGCGGATCGCCCGGGGCAAGTTCCTCAACGCCGGCCAGACCTGCGTCGCCCCCGACTACGTCCTCGCCATCGGCGAGAGCGCGCCCGCGCTGGAGGCACACCTCGCCGACGCCGTCCGGGAGCTGTACGGCGACGACCCGGCGACCGGCGGCGAGTACGGCCGGATCGTCAACGAGCGCCACTTCGACCGGCTCACCGCGCTGCTCGGCGACGGTCGGACCGTCACCGGCGGCACCCACGACCGCGCCGACCGCTACCTCGCGCCGACCGTCCTCGCCGACGTCTCCCCCGAGGCCCCCGTGATGCGGGCGGAGATCTTCGGCCCGATCCTCCCCGTCGTCGCCGTGCCCGACCTCGACGCGGCGATCGCCTTCATCAACGAGCGCGACAAGCCGCTCGCCCTCTACGCCTTCACCGAGTCCGCGCACACCAAGCAGCGGCTGACCGAGGAGACCTCCTCCGGCGCGCTCTCCTTCGGACTGCCGGTCTCCCACCTCGCCATGCCCGAGCTGCCGTTCGGCGGGGTCGGCGAGAGCGGCATGGGCCGCTACCACGGCGAGTACTCCCTCGACACCTTCAGCCACGCCAAGGCCGTCGTCGACAAGCCGCTCGCCTGACCGCTCCCCCTCGTCCGACCGTTCCGCCCCTCGTCCGACCGTTCCGCCCCTCCCCGCCACCCCGACACCGAGCGAGCACCCTCATGACCACCATCGACCACGGCGCCGCCGTCGCCGCGGAGACCGCCCGGCTCGTCGCCGCCCTCCAGGACGCCGACCCGGCCACCCCGGTGCCCACCTGCCCCGGCTGGACACTGACCGACCTCACCCGCCACACCGGCAGCGTGCAGCGCTGGTTCACCGTCCTGCTCCGGCAGCGGATCCAGCAGCCGCCCCGCAGCCGCGAGGTCGACCTGCGGCTGCCCGCCGGGCCGGACGGCTACCCCGCCTGGCTGGCACAGGCCGCGGCCGAGGCCGGCGCCGCGTTCGCGGAGACCGACCTCGACGCCCCGATGTGGGCCTGGGGCGCCGACCAGCACGCCCGCTTCTGGGTACGGCGGATGCTGTTCGAGACCCTGGTGCACCGCGCCGACGCGGAACTCGCCCTCGGGCGCACCCCGGTGATCGACCCGGAGCTGGCCGCCGACGGGGTGTCCGAATTCCTCACCAACCTGCCCCACGCCGCCTTCTTCGCCCCGGGGACCGCCGAGCTGCGCGGCGCGGACCGCACCATCCGCTTCACCCGCACCGACGGCAACGCCACCGCCGCGGACGGCGACTGGCTGATCCGCCTGCGGCCCGACGGCTTCGGGCTCGACGACCTCGGGCCCGACGCGGACGGCCCGGGCCCGGAGGCCGACGCGACCGTCCGGGCGAGCGCCGCCGATCTGCTGCTGCTCCTGTACGGCCGCCTCGACCTGGCCTCCGCCCGGCTCGACGTGCGCGGGGACGAGGAGCTGCTCGCGCACTGGTGCGCCAACTCGACGTTCTGACCCGCTCCCGCAGAGCCATCCGTCCACGGAGTGTCCAATGGTTGTCCAACAGACGAAACATCCCACCTTTCGAGCGGCAGTGTGCCTATCATCCCGTGGTCCCCCGTCACCCATCCGGAGTTACCCACGCATGCCCACCCAAAAGCCCGCAGACGCCCCCAGGCCGCACCCGCTGCACGCCCTGCGAGCCTCCGTCTTCGCCGTCGGCGCGCTGCTCCTGCTGGCCGGAATCGGCATGGTGGTCCACCAGCCGCTGCTGATCCCGCCGGTGGCGGCCAGCGCCGCCCTGGTGCACGGCGCCCCCGGGCTTCCGATCTCCCAGCCGCGCAACGTCGTCGGCGGCCAGCTGCTGTCCGCCCTGATCGGCTATGCCACCCTCGCGGTCACCGGCAGCACCGCCTGGGGAGCCGCGATAGCCGCCGGTCTCGCGCTGGGCGCGATGATGCTCACCCACCTCTCCCACTCCCCGGCCGTCGCGAGCGCCGTGGTCGTGGTGCTCCAGGCCCCGCCCGCACTGCCGTTCCTGCCGCTGCTGGTCCTCTCGACCGGCATCCTGGTGGCGATCGGTCTCCTCCCCGGCCGGATCGGCGGGCACCCAGTCCGCTACCCGGTCTCCTGGTGAGCGCACCCGCCCCCGGCGAGCACCGAGCCCCCCTGTGAGCCGCGACGGCCGGGTCACCCGATCGGATGGCCCGGCCGTCCGCGTTGTCGTCGTCGTGGCCGAAGGACGCCGGGTCCGGCCCGGAACCACCGGGACCAGGGGCGCGAGCCGGGCTCAGTCGGCCGCCGGGCGGTCGAGGAAGTGCCGGAGCCCCTCCCGCACCCCGTCCGTCGGCACGGTGGCCGCGAAGCAGGCCGCCTCGACGGCGAGGCCCTCGTCGATCGGCAGGTTGACGCCGCGGGTGACGGCCCGCAGGCAGGCGGACACCGCGGTCGGCGCGTGCCGGATGATCCGGTCGACCAGGCCCCGTGCCGCGTCGAGCAGTTCACCGGCCGGGACGACGGCGTTGACCAGTCCGATCTCGGCGGCACGGGCGGCCGGGATCGGGTCCCCGGTCAGGATCAGCTCCAGGGCGCGCTTGCGTCCGACGTGCCGCGGCAGCCGCTGGGAGCCGCCGAACGGCGGCGGGAAGCCGAGCGAGATCTCCGGCTTGGCGAAGGTCGCGTGCTCCGCGGCGACGGCCAGCGGGGCGGCCTCGGTGAGCTCGCACCCTCCCCCGTAGGCGAGGCCGTTGACGGCGACGACGATCGGCTTCGGGAACTCCTCGATCCGCCGGGTCAGCGCGTGGCCGCGCCGGACGACCTCGCGCAGCGCCCGCTCGGGCCCGCCCGCGATGCTCCCGGCCAGCGACGGGATGTCGGCACCCGCGCTGAACGCCCGCTGCCCGGCGCCGGTCAGCACGACCGCTCGGACGGTGTCGTCGGCGTCGACGCGGTCGAGTTCGGCGAGCAGCGCGTCGATGGTCGGGTAGTCGAGCGCGTTGAGCTTGTGCTCCCGGTCGATGGTCAGGGTGACGACGTGCTGGTCCCGCTCGCTGCGGACGGTCATGCCGGGTGCTCCGTTTCGCCTGGGCACGGACGCCCGCAACCCGGCGGACGCCCGCGCGGTGGCGGACGCCCCCACGGCGCCCGCCCGGTTGCGGACGGCACCGAGGCTAGGAACAACCCTCCAGGACAATCCAGTTATTGTCCTGGATACACCCTGGACGCCCAACGCCCCACGACGGCAGGTGCCGCATGCGACCGCCCTCCTACAAGGCCATCGTCGACGAGTTCGCGGCGGCCATCCGCTCCGGCGCGCTCCCGGCCGGCACCCGGCTGCCGACCCACCGGGTGCTCGCCCGCGAGCGGCGGATCGCCCTGGCCACCGCCACCCGCGTCTACACCGAACTCGCCGCCGCCGGGCTGGTGGTGGGGGAACAGGGCCGGGGCACCTTCGTCCGGACGCGCTCCGGCTACGACGGGATCGAGCCCTCCCGCGCGCTCCCGGTGCCCCGGGTCGCGGACCTGTCGTTCAACCAGCCGCTGGCCCCCGGGCAGGGGGACCTGCTCCGGCAGGCCCTGCGCACACTGGCCTCCTCCGGCGACGCCGAGGCGCTGCTGCGCCAGCACCCGCCAGGCGGCCACCGGCACGACCGGGCGGTGGTGGCCGGGTACCTGCTGGGGCGCGGCGTCGACACCGCCCCGGAGAACGTCCTGCTGACCAGCGGGGCGCAGCAGGCGCTCGACTGCGTGCTGCGCACGCTCACCCGGCCCGGCGACGTCCTCGCCGTCGACGCGCTCAGCTACCCGGGGGTGAAGCTGCTCGCCGCCGCCCACGGCCTCGACCTGGCGCCCGTCCCGGTCACCGCGACGGGACCGGACCTCGACGCGCTGGAGTGGCTGTGCCGCGCCCGGCCGGTCCGCGCGGTGTACACCATGCCCACCGTCCACAACCCGCTCGGCTGGGTGCTCGACCGGGCGCAGCGCGACCGGCTGGCCGCCATCGCCACCGCCCGCGGCTGCACGCTGATCGAGGACGGCACGTACGCCTTCCTGGAGGCCTCGCCGCCCCCGCCGCTGCACGCACTGGCGCCCGAACACACCTGCTACGTCGCCGGGTTGTCCAAGAACGTGGCCCCGGGCCTGCGGTTCGGCTTCGCCGTGCTGCCCGGGCGCCTGCTGCGGGCCGCGACCAGCAGCCTGCGCGCCGCGGCCTGGGGTGCGCCCGGGCTGGTGACGGCGCTGGCCACCGGCTGGCTCGCGGACGGCACGGTCGCCCGGCTGGAGCGGCATCGCCGCGCGGACGCCACCGCCCGCCAGCGCGTCGCCGCCACCGCCCTGGCCGGCCTGGACGTCACGGCGCACCCGGCCTCGTACCTGGTGTGGCTCGGCCTGGCGGAGCACCAGCGGCCCGACCAGGTCGCCGCCGTCCTCGCGGGTGAGGGGATCCTGGTGTCCACGGCGGACGCCTTCGCCACCGGCCCGCACCACCCCCGGGCCGTCCGGCTGGCGCTGGCCACGCCGCCGCTGGACGCGTTGGCGGGCGTGCTGGGGCGACTGCGCACGGCCGTCGAGGCGATCCCGCCGTGAGGCCTCTCGCGGCGCACGGCCCGCCTGCCCGCAGGCCTGCCTGCCTGCCGTGGGGGCCGACCCGCCGCACGCGCAGCACCAACCGCACGAGAAGTCGGCCCGCCCGACGTCCTGCTCCGACGTCCTGCTGCGGTGCCCTACTCCGCGGCCCTACTCCCCCGCGCGGCCCGGGTGAACCGCGCCCCCCACTCCTCGACGAGGTCGAGCAGTTCGGGCGGGCCGAGGACGCGGAAGTCCGCGCCCAGCGAGCCGAGCGCCATGGCCGGCCAGTCCAGGGAGTCGGCGGTCATCTCCAGGCGGCAGCGCCCGGCGTCGACCTCCTCGACGGTGCCCCACCGGCCGACCCGTGCGCGGACGGTCGCGGCCGGGGCGTCCACCAGCGCCGCCACCCGGTACGGGCGCGGCACGCCGTTGAGACCGGCCCGGACGAACTCGGCGGCGTCGGCGGCGGGCAGCGAACGGGGCCCGAACCGGACGCCGCCGCCCTGCGGCGCGCTCAGCCGGTCGAGCCGGAAGGTGCGCCAGTCCTGCCGGTCGAGGTCGTAGGCGACCAGGTACCAGCGGCGGTGCAGGCAGACCAGCCGGTGCGGTTCGACCTGGCGTTCGGCGTGCCGGCCGTCGGCGGCGGTGTAGGAGAAGCGCAGCCGCTCGGTGTCCCGGCAGGCCAGCGCGACCACGGTGAGCCGGTCCGGGTCGACGCCCGGCCCGGCCGTGGCGCCCCCGCCGACGGGGACGGTCACCGCGCGCAGCGCCTCGACCCGGTGCCGCAGCCGGGCGGGCATCACCTGCACCACCTTGGCCAGCACCCGCACCGAGGCCTCGGCGATGCCCTCCACCGGGCTCTCCGCCGCGGCCTGGAGGCCCACGGCCAGGGCGACCGCCTCCTCGTCGTCGATCACCAGCGGGGGCAGCGCGGCGCCCGCGGCGAGTTGGTAGCCGCCGTCGACGCCGCGCTGCGCCTCCACGGGGTAGCCGAGTTCGCGCAGTCGGTCGATGTCACGGCGCAGGGTGCGGATCGACACCCCGAGCCGGTCGGCCAGTTCCTCGCCGGGCCAGTAACGGTGGGTCTGGAGCAGGGAGAGCAGTCGCAGCGTCCGGGTGCTGGTGTTCGCCATGACTCCGATCATCCCGGAATTCAGGCCAGAAAGTGGCCGCTATCGCGTTTAGCGTGGAGCTTGTCCGAAGGAGCAGGAACCGAACGGAAGGCCATCACCATGACCAGCACCGCGACCCCGAACAACAGCACCGCCACCGGCGAGCGCGCCGACCTGCTGGCGGCCCTGGCCAAGCAGCGGCACTTCCTGCGCTTCACCACCCGCGACCTCACCGACGAGCAGGCCGGCCTGCGGACCACCGCCAGCGCACTGTGTCTGGGCGGCCTGATCAAGCACGTGAGCGCGGTCGAGCGGTTCTGGGTGGGCTTCATCGTGGAGGGCCCGTCCGCGATGCCTGACTTCAGCAGCTTCACCGAGGCCGACTTCGCCCGCCGCGCGGACGAGTTCCGGCTGCTGCCCGGCGAGACGCTGGCCGGCGTCCTGGCCGAGTACGCCGAGGTGGCCCGCCGCACCGACGACCTGGTCGCCGCCCTCCCCGACCTGGGCGCCACCCAGCCGCTGCCGAAGGCCCCCTGGTTCGAGGCCGGCGCCGAGTGGTCGGCCCGCCGGGTGCTGATGCACATCGTCGCCGAGACCGCCCAGCACGCGGGCCACGCCGACATCATCCGCGAGGCCCTGGACGGCGCGAAGAGCATGGGCTGACGCCGGTCAACGACCCCCGGCGCCCGGGGCCTGTCCGGCGGATCCGTCGGACAGGCCCCGGGCCGCCCCTCCCCCTCCCCCTCCCCCTCGGCCGGTGGCCGGGGGCGGGGCGGGTCAGTCCCGGCCGACGAAGGTGAACCCGGCCCCGGCGACCGCGCCACGGAGCACGGCGTCGTCGAGCGGTTGCGCGGACGCCACGGTGACGAGGCCGGTCGGCGCGTCGGCGCTGACCCCGGTGACGCCGGGGAGGGCGGCCAGCCCGGCGCTGACCGTCTTCTCGCAGTGGCCGCAGCTCATGCCGTCGACGGTGAGGACGGTGGTGATGGACATGGCGGTGCCTCCGGTGAGGTGGAGTGGGGTGGGGAAGCCCGGCCGGGTCCGCTCGGACGCGGCCGGTGATCAACGTGCACCACGACAGCGGAAAGCGCCGCCGACGCCGAGGGACACGCCGCACGGGTGGCACCTTCGAGTGGTTCCGGGAACCGATCGGGCCGCGCGGCCGACGGGCCGTCACCGACCGACTGAACCGATGGTCCGCTTTCGCCCGTTCCTCCCCATAACGCCCTTCGTTTCCGCGACCGAACCCCGTCCGAACCCGTCTGAACCTGTCCGAACCCGCCTGAACGCCGCCTAGACTCGTCTGATCCCGACCGAACCCGCCCAGGAGCCCTTCACCGTCATGCCCACCCCGACGCCCCACACCTCCATACCCGGCGGGTCCACCGGACCCGACCCGACCACCGGAGCGAGGGCGCGCCTCGCAGCCGGGGGCAGCCGATGAAGAGGTTCACCGGATTCCGGCGTCTGCGGCTCTGGCACGGCGCGCTCGCCCTGGTGGTGGCCGGCGCCGTGACCGCCGGCCTGCTGTGGTGGCACCCGTGGGCCCCGGGCGACGGGCAGAAGCCGATGGAGTTCACCACGGCCGCCGGAGACTCGCCCCGCTTCGGCACCGGCGAGCACCTGTACCGCTACAAGGTGCGGGCGGAGAACGGGATCGCCGAGAGCCCCGGGCAGTTCGCCGCCGAGGTCGACGCCGTCCTCGGGAACGTCCAGTACGGCTGGGCCGCCGGTGGCACCGCCTCCTTCCAGCGCATGCCCGCCGACCCGGTGGACTTCACCGTCTACCTGGCCACCCCCAAGACCACCGACCGGATATGCGGCCAGTACGGCCTGGACACCGGCGGCACGGTGAACTGCGGCGTGGGCCACCAGGTCGTCATCAACCTCAAGCGCTGGACGGAGCTGTCGGAGTTCTACGTCGGCAAGCCCGAGCTCTACCACGCGCTCGCCGTCAACCACGAGGTCGGCCACATCCTCGGCAACGGCCACGTCGACTGCCCGGGCCCGGGCGCGCCGGCACCGGTGATGATGCAGCAGATCAAGGGCCTGCACGGCTGCGTCCCGAACGGCTGGCCCTACTCCGACACCGGCACCCTGCTCACCGGCCCGCCCGTCCAGGCCCCCACCTCCGCCCCCTGACGGGCCCGCCCCCTCCCGACCGCCCGGCAACCCCCGGCCTCCCGACCGCCCACTCAGGACCAGGCGGCCGGCAGCGGACGGGCGTGCAGCACGTCCAGCCGGGACACCGCCCGGGTCACGACCACGTAGAGGCGGTGCAGGCCGCGCGGTTCGGCCTCGACGATGGCGGCGGGCTCCAGCACGATCACATGGTCGTACTCAAGTCCCTTGACCAGCGAGGCCGGTAGCACCGTGACCCGTGCCGGGGTACCGACCTCCGCCGCCGACGCGGCCGCGACCCCGGCCTCCCGCAGCGCCGCGGCGGCCCCGGCGGCCTCCGCATCCGCGGCGATGACCGCGATCGATCCCTCCCGCTCCAGCGCGCCGCACACCGCCTCCACCAACGCCCGCCCCGGGTCGGCAACATGACGCACTGTCAGTTCACCGCCCTGGCGCAGCGAGCGGGCCGGCGGGACGCCCACGTCCAGCACGGCGAGCAGCCGGTTGGCCAGGGCCAGGACGGCCGCCGGCACCCGGAAGCCGGTGGTCAGCGGGACGACGGCCGTCTGCGGCTTGCCCAGGTGGGCCAGTTGCTCGGGCCAGCTGCGCGCCGACCATGGCGCGGTCGCCTGCGCCAGGTCGCCGAGAACGGTGAGCGAACCGAAGGCACTGCGGCGGGCGATCGCCCGGCACTGCATCGGCGAGAGGTCCTGCGCCTCGTCGACCACCACGTGGCCGAAGCCGGCCGGCCGCTCGATCAGCCCGGCCACCTCGTCGAGCAACAGCAGGTCGCGCCCGGACCAGCGCGCGCTCCTCGGCGAGCGCGGCGGCCGGTGCCAGCGGATCGCCGCCTGCTCGGCCGGGGCGAGCAGGCCGTCGGCGGCTGCGGCCAGGACGGCGGGGTCGCCGAGCAGGGCCGCCAGCACCGCCTCCGGGCGCAGCGCGGGCCACGCCGCGTCGAGGAAGGCCGCCACCGGCCGGCCGCGGCCGACCCTCGCCCGCCAGGCTCCGCCCTTGATCCCGGACCGCCGTTCGGCCCGGTCCTGGAGTGCGGCCACCACCCGGGTGCGGAGGTTCTCCCGGCCGATCGCGTACGGCGCGTCCTGCTCGCGCAGTTCGGCGACCATCCGGTCCAGTTCGTCCGCCGGGACGCGCCAGCGGTAGGAGCCGTCCGGCACGACCAGCGCCTCGGAGCCGGTCGCGCCGACCCGCCCGTACAGCGCCCGACGCAGCACGGCCGCCATCCGGGCGTCCTGCTTGACCACGGCGGCCCGCTCGTCGTCCTGCGCCTGGACGGGGTGCATGGCCACCAGGTCCTCGACGGTGCACTGGGCGATGTCGATCTCGCCGAGCGCGGGCAGGACTTCGGCGATGTAGCGCAGGAAGGTCGGGTTCGGGCCGACGACCAGCAGGCCTCCGCGCTGGATCCGCTGCGGGAAGGTGTAGATCAGGTAGGCGGCGCGGTGCAGGCCGACGGCGGTCTTGCCGCTGCCCGGCGCGCCCTGGACGCACACCGACTCGGCCGGCCCGCCGCGCACCAGCGCGTCCTGTTCGGGCTGGATGGTGGCGACGATGTCACGCATCGGCCCGGTCCGGGGGCGTTCGATCTCGGCGGCCAGGATGCCGCCGGCGCCTCGCCGCCCGCCCTGCGCCCCGGCGCGGTCCAGGTGCTCGTCCTCCAGGCCGGTGAGGTCCTCGGGCGCGCCGGGGCTCGACGGCGCCCAGCCGAAGCGCCGTCGCCTCGCGAGGCCGAGCGGCCGGTCGGCGCTCGCCTGGTAGAACGCCCGGGAGACCGGGGCCCGCCAGTCGATCACCAGCGGCGGCGCGGCCGGGTCGGCCGAGATCCGGCGGCGGCCCACGTAGTAGCGCTGGCGCCGATGGTCGCCGGTCTCCGGGGCGTCGTCGAAGTCGAGCCGGCCGAAGAACGCCGGGCTCTGCGGCAGTTCCCGCATCCGCCGGGCCCGGGTCCGCAGGTAGCGGCCGAGGGCCTCCGCACTGGCACCGTCGCCGGAGACGTCCTCCGCGGCGACGACCTGGTGGTCGGCGTCCTCGACCTGCCGGGCCAGTGCCGCCCGACAGGCCTCGACATGGGCCCGTTCGCCTTCCAGTTCCCCGCCGGGACCGGCTGCCTTCCGCTCGCCGTCCGCGCGCCGGAGGTCTCCCGCCATCGCCGCACCCCTTCCCCGCCACTGCCACCTGTCCGGCCATGCCGTGCGCCCGCAGCACGGGCGTACGGAGCAGCATAACTGAACTCAGTTAAGAGAATGACTTAGTTGTGTTTTGGGCGGAGCCGGGGACCGGCGGGCGCCCGAAGCCTCCCCGACCGCCCCTCCTACCAGCGCCGACGTCGCTCCCGGTGCTCATCCGCACGTCCCGGAGCACGGATAATCCTGTATCGGACCAGGTCGTGGTCCTGATCGTGCTCATGGAGGAACAGCGTTGAACGGTATGCCCGCCGGAGAGAACCTCGACTACCGGCTGCTGCTGGATGCCGCGGCGGCGGCCGCGCGGGCGACCGGCGACCAAGGGCATGTCGCCGACTACATCCCGGCCCTCGCCACGGTCGACCCGGACGCCTTCGGCATGGCGGTGGCCACCGTCGACGGCGAGCTGTACGGGGTCGGGGACTGGGAGCAGCCGTTCTCCGTCCAGAGCGTCTCGAAGCTGTTCACCCTGGCACTGGCCCTGGCCCACGGCGGGGACACGGTCTGGCGCGGGGTGGGGCGGGAGCCGTCCGGCAACCCCTTCAACTCGCTGGTGCAGCTGGAGAGCGAGCACGGCATCCCGCGCAACCCGTTCATCAACGCCGGCGCGCTCGTGGTGACCGACCGCCTGCAGACCATGACGGGCGACGCCGCCGGGGCGGTCCGCGAGTTCCTCCGCCGCGAGTCCGGCAACCCGCTGCTCGACACCGATCCGGTCGTGGCCGCGTCCGAGGCCGAGCACGGCCACCGCAACGCCGCCCTGGCCCACTTCATCGCCAGCCACGGCAATCTGGAGAACCCGGTCGAGACCGTCCTCGACCACTACTACGCGCACTGCGCGGTGTCCGCCAGCTGCCGGGACCTGGTCCTGGCCGGCTCCTTCCTGGCCCGCTACGGGGTGCGCACCGACGGCACCCGGCTGATGTCGCGCAGCGAGGCCAAGCGCGTCAACGCCGTCCTGCTCACCTGCGGCACCTACGACGCGGCGGGCGAGTTCGCCTTCCGGGTCGGGCTGCCGGGCAAGAGCGGCGTGGGCGGCGGCGTCCTCGCCATACTCCCCGGGCGGGCCGCGGTCTGCGCCTGGGGCCCCCGGCTGGACCAGGCCGGCAACTCGGTGGCCGCGGTCACCGCCCTGGACGCCCTGACCACCCTCTCCGGCTGCTCGATCTTCTGACCTCCCGACGGCCTCCCGACGGCCTCCCGGCAACCTCCCGACGGCCGCCCCGGGCGTTCCGCGGGCTCCGCGCGCCGCACCCGGCCGTCGCCTAACTCGTGGCGTCGATCCGGCCGTTGGGCACCGACCGGCCGGTCGTCCATGGCATGCTCCAGGCGGGGGCGCCGATCGTGCTGACGATCGGCCGGCCATGAGGAACACGACCAAGAGGAAAGTGGGGGTCCCGTCCCATGCGAACCGTCGTAGCAAGCTTGTTGGCCCTGGCCGGCGCGGCAGGGCTGGTGCTCAGTTCGTTCCAGCCCTGGTACGCCAAGAGCGATCCCAGGTCCGTACCGGTCGCCGACCTGTTCCGGGGCATGTCACCCACCCGCACCACGTCGACCGGCATGTCGATGTTCCTGCTCCTGGCCGTCGCCGCGGCGATCGCGGTGCTGGCGCTGCTGGTGCGCTCGCGCCCGGGCCTGCTCCTGGCCGCCGTGGTCGCGGTGGTCACCGGCGTGCTCTGGGTGTACCAGAAGGGGCGGGAGCTGAAGCCGCTCTCGCTCGGGATCGGCGATCTGGAGAACGGCTTCTGGAACGCCTGCGGCGGCGTCCTGGTGCTCCTCCTCGCACTGGCCGTGCTGCCGCCCAAACGCTCCTGAGCCTTCCCGCCTCCCGGCCCGGTCGCCCCCACGGCGGCCGGGCCGGAGTCGTTTCCGCCCCGAGGTAACACTCCCCATCACTCCCTAAAATTACCTTTGCTTCATTCCTCGCGGTAGTTTAAGGATAGATACCAACCTATCGAGCGAGTGGAGTACGGCATGGCCATCTACACCTCCGACGAGGGCGCCCGCGTCCTCGCCCGGGAGTACACCGCCCTCCTGGACCGCTGGCCCGTGCCCGCCGAACGGCTGCACGTCCCCACCCGCCAGGGTTCGACCTTCGTCCTGACCTGCGGCCCCGAGGACGCGCCGCCCCTGGTCCTGCTGCACGGCTCCGGGGCGAACACGGCGATGTGGGCGGACGACGTGGCGCTGTGGGCCCGGGACTTCCGCGTCCACGCCGTCGACGTGATCGGCGAGCCCGGTCTGAGCGCCCCCGTGCGCCCCGAACTGCACTCCGACGCGCACGCGCTGTGGCTGGACGACGTGCTGGACGCGCTGCGCGTCGAGCGCGCGGCCTTCGTGGGGACGTCGCTGGGCGGGCTGCTCGCCCTCGACTACGCCATCCGCCGACCGCAGCGGGTGGACCGGCTGGCGCTGCGCTGCCCCAGCGGGATCGGCCGCCAGAAGTGGGGCGTCCTGGTCGCCGCGCTGTTCCTGCTGCCGTTCGGGGAGTGGGGGCGGCGCACGATGCTGGGGCTGGCCCTGGGCCCCGCCCCCACCACCGCCCCGCCCACGACCGGGCAACGCGCCTTCGGCGAGTACGTGCTGCTCATCCACCAGCACTTCCGGCCGCGGCGGGAGAAGCTCCCGGTCGTCACCGACGACGACCTGGCGGGCCTGGAGATGCCGGTGCAGGTCACCATCGGTGGCCGCGACCGGCTCATCGACTCCCACGACACCCGCCGCCGGCTCCAGCGGGCCGCCCCCCGGGTCTCGGTCACCTTCCTCCCCGAGGTCGGCCACCTGCTCGGGGACCGGGCCCGGCCGGTCCTCGACTTCCTCCTCGCCCCGGAAGGCGGCCCGTCCCGGGCCTGAACGCGAGCGGCCCCGCGCTCCACCGCCCGGTCGGGGCGGGGAGCGCGGGGCCGTCGTACCGGGCCGGTTCGCACCGGGCCCGCACGAACCGGGTCAGGACCGCGCGGCGGACCTCACGGCGCGCGGATGACGGGCGGCGGCAGCGCCGGCAGGGCGGCGGCGCCCGCCACCGACGGCACCCCGGGCGGAGCGGCGGGGACGCTCGACGACCGGGTCGGGGATCGTCACGGGGATCCCGGTCGGGACGCGGGCGCCGGTGAGGCGGGCGAGTTCGTCGTCGTCGGAGTGGACGCGGGTGGCCGTGGGGGCGATCCCGGCGGTGGCCGCCAGCCGGGCCATCTGGCGGCGCTGGCTGGGCAGGACGAGGGTGACGACGGTGCCGGACTCGCCGGCCCGGGCGGTGCGCCCGCCCCGGTGGAGGTAGTCCTTGTGGTCGACCGGCGGGTCCAGGTTGACGACCAGGTCGAGGCCGTCCACGTGGATCCCCCGGGCGGCGACGTTGGTGGCGATCAGCGCGGTGACGTGGCCGGTGCGGAACTGCTCCAGGGTCCGGGTGCGCTGGGGCTGGGACTTGCCGCCGTGCAGGGCCGCGGCCTTGACCCCGTTGGCGAGCAGGTCCTCGACCAGCGCGTCGGCGCGGTCCCGGGTGTCGGTGAACATGATCACCCCGCCGTCCCGGGCGGCGATGCGGATGATCAGGGTGTTCTTGTCGTGGTTCTGCACATGCAGCACGTGGTGCTCCATGGTGGTGACCGCTCCGGCCGACGGATCCACCGAGTGGGTGACCGGGTCCTTGAGGAAGCGGCGCACCAGGCGGTCGACGTTGCGGTCCAGAGTTGCGGAGAAGAGCAGCGTCTGGCAGTCGGCGGAGACCTGGTCGAGCAGCTCGGTGACCTGCGGCAGGAAGCCGAGGTCGGCCATCTGGTCGGCCTCGTCCAGGACCGCGATGCCGACGTCGTCCAGTCGGCAGTGGCCGCGCTGGATCAGGTCCTTCAGCCGGCCGGGGGTGGCGACGACGACCTCGGCGCCCCGGTGCAGCACCTGGGACTGGCGGCCGATCGACATCCCGCCGACCACGGTCGCCATCCGCAGCCGCACGGAGTGCGCGTAGGGGGCGAGCGCCTCGGTGACCTGCTGCGCGAGCTCGCGGGTGGGGACCAGTACCAGGGCCAGCGGGCTGCCCGGCTCCGCCCTGCGGCCGGCGGCACGGGCGGCGGTGCGGGCCAGCACCGCGAGGCCGAAGGCGATGGTCTTGCCGGAGCCGGTACGGCCCCGGCCGAGCACGTCGCGGCCGGCCAGCGAGTTCGGCAGCGTGGTGGCCTGGATGGGGAACGGCGAGGTGACGCCCTGGCGGGTCAGCGTCTTCAACAGGGCCGCGGGCATGTCCAGTTCGTCGAACGATTCGACGGCGGGCAGGGCGGGGGTGGTGCTGACCGGGAGTTCGAACTCCTGCTGGGAGGAGCGGCCCTGGGCCCGGTTCGGGGCTCCGGTCCGGCGGTGCGGACTGCGGTGCGACGGGCGGTTCGAGCGGTTCATACGGAACCTTCCTCAGGACGGCACGTCGCGAGGAAGACTCCGCTGCACGGGCGCGCGGAGATCACAAGAAACGGGCCGGAGATGTGCCGGGCGGGGCGCGGACGATGCGGCCGGGCGAGGCATGGACGGTGCAGCCACCGGTGGGCGGGCGTCGGTGTGCGCGGTCGGCGCGACACGGCCCGCGCGGGACGGCGGACGACGGCCGAAGGCGGATCCACGGGGCCCGGTACGGCCGGGGCGGCCTGGCGGCCAGGACGGCCGGAGGCGATGGGGGGGTGGAACGGCCGAGGGGCCCGCACCGGGCGTAGTGCACGGTGCGGGCCCCTCGCTACCAGGCGAGTGCCGTGGCAGAGAACTACAGCGGGCGAATGTTCTCGGCCTGCGGGCCCTTCTGGCCCTGCGTGACGTCGAACTCGACCTTCTGGCCCTCGAGCAGCTCACGGAAGCCCTGGGCGTTGATGTTCGAGTAGTGGGCGAAGACGTCAGCGCCGCCGTCCTCCTGCTCGATGAAGCCGAAGCCCTTTTCCGCGTTGAACCACTTCACGGTACCAGTAGCCATTAAAAAATCTCCTTCGAGAGACTGTACGAAGTCCGCACCGTGCGGACGCCGAGTCGCCGCGATGAGCACCCGCCGGGGAAAGAGCCGGAAAACAAAAAATGCGCCTGCAATACATCAGCAGGCGCACACAAAGTTCATGGGAACCACTACTGCAACTAAATCGACTGTAGCAGGCCCGGGCTCGTCGCGGAGGATATTCCGCAGCCGGTCTTTCCTGACCCTCCCCCACGGGCGCGGCCCACCCGCCGACGGGGTCGGCAACGGGTGGCGCCGCCAGGGCAGTTGGGGCACCGGCGGCGGGGCCCGGTCGGGCGGAGAATTTTTCCGGGCCGGGCGGGTCCGCCGAGCCGGGGCCGACTGGTCGTGCCCTGTCACCCGGCGGGGTTCCGGCCCTCCGGAAGGGTCCGCTCCCCGGTTTTTCGGAGCATACTGATCGGGATGACGAAATCACCGGCAGTCCGGCGCCACCTGCCCACCAGTCCCTTCAAAGCCCCGGCCGAGGTGCCCCGCAAGCGGTTCGCCGTGGGCGACCGGGTCACCCACGACAAGCACGGCCTCGGCCGGGTCGTCGACGTCGAGGACGGCAGCGACATCGCGGTCCTCGTCGACTTCGGCTCCCGCCAGGAGCGACTCACCCCTCCGTACGCCGAGATGTGGAAGCTCTGACCCGGGGCTCCCCCCGGGACACCAGGGCCCGGGCCCCGGAACGATCCACAAGATCTTCCCCAGGACGCCGGACCGTGCGTAGGCCGTAGGACAGGCCGCGCGCACGGTCACGCGCCCGGCCTGCGCCGAACCGTGCACGAGGCCACCGAAGCCGGCGGCGGCGCAATAGTCTGGGTGCATGTCGAACTCTGATGAGCTCCTCGTTGACATCGCCGCCATGGTGGAGTCCGAGCACAGCAACCAGATGTCCTTGACCGTGGTCGTCCCCGGAGCGGTCATCACCGGCCGGCTCGCACCGATGGCCCTCTGGTTCGAGCGGGTGTCGGAAGTCCTGCACACCTCACAGCACTTGAAGCCGTTCGCCGCCCTCTTCTCCCCGCCCTCCGCCGACGTGCCCGCACGGCCGACGCACCTGCACCTGCACCGGGCGCGGATCCTCCAGGGCGACTTCGGACTGCCCCACACCGGCGGCATGTACCGGATCGCCATCGAGGACGTGAGCAGTTGGACGGTGGGTGACCTCAGCTACTCCGACGCCTGACCTCCGACGCGACGGGCCCCGGGCGCCACACGGCCGCCCGGGGCCCTTTCCGTCCGCGGACCCGGGCCAGCGCCGCGCCGTCAGCGGCCGGTGAGCGAGCGGAGCTCGGCGGCGTAGAGCTCGGCGGGGTCGAACCCCATGCCGGTGAAGTGGCCGGCGAGTTCGAGGGAGAGCACGCCGTGCAGCCGGGTCCAGACGGAGAGGGCCAGGTGGAGGACCGCCGGCGGGGCCGGGTGCTCCCCGGCCCAGGCCCGGTGTTCGGCCAGGTGGGCGTCGAACGGGGACGGCGGCACGGCCGGTGACTGCTCCGCCGGCGCCTGCTCGACGGGCGACCGCTCGGCGGCGCAGGCATCGAGCAGGACGGCCATGATCTCGACGGAGATCCGGGTGGTGTCCTCGGGCGCCCGGTAGCCGGGCACGGGGGTGCCGTAGACGAGCAGGTACCGCTGGGGGTCGTCCAGGGCCCACCCGCGCAGGGTCTGCGCCAGCCCGGCCACGTCGGTACCCGCGGCGGCGCGGGCCCGGAAGGCGTCGGCGAGGCTCCGGTAGGCGTCCCGGACGAGTTCGGTGATCAGCTCGTCGCGACTGGCGAAGTACCGGTAGAGGGCCGGACCGCTCATGCCCATCCGCTTGGCGATGGCGTTGAGGGACAGTGCGGAGGCCCCGGCGGTGGCGATCTGCTCCCAGGCCCGCTCCTTGATCTCCTCCTGCACCTGGGCGCGGTAGCGCTCCCGGGGAGTCCTCACATCCGACGCGCCCATGGCCGCCTCCAGACCTCACGACGACGACATCACCATCTCGTTAGAGGCTATCACTCCCCCTCTTGACTCTCACCGACGCCTGGAGTTATAACTTCTAACGAAGGCAACAATATCTATCGAGAAGGAGGGCGTCATGGACACCGAACGCCTCGTCCAGGTCGTACTGCCGGGCGTCGTGGCGCCGGAGGGCCTGGAGATCCGGCACGGAGCCGTACCGCGGGCCGGCCGGGGGCAGGTCCTGATCGCCATGGAGGCCAGCGGCGTCTCGTTCGCCGAGCAGCAGATGCGCCGCGGCCGGTACTACGACCAGCCGCCGTTCCCGTTCGTCCCCGGCTACGACCTGGTCGGCCGGGTGCTGGCCACCGGCGAGGGCGTCGACCCGGGGCTGACCGGGCAGCGGGTGGCCGCGCTGACGAAGGTCGGCGGGTGGGCCAGCCACGTGACCGTCGACGCCGCCGACGCCGTGCCCGTCCCGGACGGCCTCACCGCGGCCGAGGCGGAGACCGTGGTGGTCAACGGCATCACGGCCTGGCAGCTGCTGCACCGCCAGGCGCGGGTGCGCGCCGGGCAGCGGATCCTGGTGCACGGCGCCTCCGGCGGGGTGGGCTCCGTCCTGGTCCAGCTGGCGCGCGCGGCCGGCGTGCAGGTGATCGGCACCGCGTCCGCGCGACACCACGACGCCCTGCGGGAGCTCGACGTGACCCCGGTCGACTACCGCACCGAGGACGTGGCGGCCCGGGTCCGGGAGCTGGCGCCCGGCGGGGTGGACGCCGTGTTCGACCACGTCGGCGGGCGCAGCGTGATCGACTCCTGGCGCCTGCTCGCCCCCGGCGGCACGCTCGTCGCCTACGGCAGCGCCTCCACCCGCGACGACACCGGCTCCAAGCAGTGGCCCGTGCTGAAGATCCTCGCCCGCACCTGGCTCTGGAACACCCTGCCCAACGGCCGCCGCGCCCACTTCTACAACATCTGGGCCGGCCGCGCCCTCGGCCGGGACCGCTTCCGCGCCCGCCTCCGGTCCGACCTCGCCCAGGTGTTCGCCGCCGTCGCCCGCGGTGACGTCACCGCCCGGATCGCCGCCCGACTCCCGCTCGCCCAGGCGGCCGAGGCCCTGCGGCTGGCGGAGTCCGGGACCGTCAGCGGCAAGATCGTCCTGATTCCCTGACCCGCGGGGAGCGGGGCTCGGGGCGCGGAGCTCGGGGCGCGGCAATGACTCGGCAATGAACCGGCAATGGTTCAGACCATTGACGGCCCGGGCGGGGGCTTCTACGGTGTCAGCACCGACCTGACGCAGGCATGCCATGATCTTCGGCCGCGCCCCCACGCGCGCGCCCTACGTCGGGCGCACACTCCAACCACCCCCACGGAGGAGCACCATGCGCAAACGTCATCTCGCCGGCGCGGCCGCGGCCGCGATCGCGCTCCCGCTCGTACTGGCCCTGCCCGCCCAGTCGCACGGCTACATCAACCTGCCGCCCAGCCGGTCCGCGCTCTGCGGAGCGGGCGGGGTGCCGTGGGACTGCGGCGACATCCAGTGGGAACCGCAGAGTGTCGAGGGCCCGAAGGGCTTCCCCGGCCGGGGCCCGGCCGACGGCACCATCTGCGCCGGCGGGGACGCCCGTTGGGCCCCGCTGGACAACCCGCGCAACGGCACCTGGCCGACCACCCGGGTGACGGCGGGCCAGCAGCTCACCTTCACCTGGTACATCGAGGCCCGGCACTCCACCACGAACTTCAGGTACTTCCTCACCAAGCCCGGCTATGACGCGAGCCAGCCGATCACCCGGGCCAGCCTGGAGCTCACCCCCTTCCTGACCGTCCCCTACAACGGCCGCCAGCCCGCCGCCACCACCACCCACACCGCGACCCTCCCCAGCGGTCGTACCGGGCACCAGGTGGTGGTGGCGGTCTGGGACGTCGCCGACACCGGCAACGCCTTCTACTCCTGCACCGACGTCCAGTTCTGACGGTCCCGACCGCTCTGACAGCACTGACAGCACTGACTGCCTGACCGCAGTACTCCGCTGCCCCGCCGTCCCGTGCGGCGGGGCAGCACCGCGGCCCCCGGCCCGACCGGTCAGGACGCCGTGCCGGTCCGGGCCCGCAGCCCTTCCGCGAACGCGCGCGCCGCCATCAGGTCGTCCGCGTCGGGCCGGGCCTTGTTGATGCCGCCGACGAGCTTGAACGGGGCCCAGGTGTCGAACCCGCGGCACGCGAAGGTGTCGCCCACCTCGAAGCCCTTCTGCTCCAGGACCCGCACGAGGGGGCGGGTGAACGGCTGGAACCGCGGCTCGGGCAGCCCGCTGGTGGCGAACACGAACGCCCGGCGGCGCGGCCCCCGCCCCTGCGGGAGCGACCTGACGAACCGGCGCAGCTGCGGGTGGAACCTCATCGAGAAGATCCCCGAGCCGAACCCCACGAGGTCACAGTCGGCGAGCTCCTCGACACCGATCCGTTCGGGGTCGACGACCCGGGCCTCCAGGACCTGGCCCATGACGTCGGCGATCCTCCTCGTGTTGCCGTGGGACACGGAGGTGCACACGATGACGGCCTTCATGACGGCGCTCCTTACGCTTCACGATTCCCGTGCGGCGCGGCCGGAGCAGGCCACCCGCCCGCCTCACCCGCCCGCACCGCACCCGATTCACCGGAGGCGGTCGCCGCAGCACGCCACGACCGCACCCGACAGGTAGACCGGGCACCGCCGGAGAACGTGACATCGGCGCGCACCGAAGACCTCGGTGGATCCCCGACCGCGCGTTCCACCCGGGCGGCCGGCCCGCGCGGCGGCACCGCTTCGGTCACCGACCTGCCGCGTCGCTCCGGGCGCCCCGAGGAGTCAGCCGTTGGGGAGGATGACGGCGCGCCCGTTGATCCGGCCGCTGTGCAGGCGCTCGTAGGCGAGCGGCGCCTCGTCGATCCCGTAGGTCTCGACGTGCACGTCCACCGCGCCGGCCCGGGCGAGGTCGAGGACCTCGATCAGCTCGGCGCGGGTGCCCCAGTACGGGGAGGCCACCGAGACCTCGTACGGCAGGGTGCCGAAGCCGACGGCCAGGGTGCCGCCGCCGAGGCCGACGATCGTCACGTCGCCCTCCACCGCCGCCATCGCGCCGGCCGCGGCCGTCGTGGGCGGGGCGCCGACGAAGTCCAGTACCACCTGGGCGCCGACGCCGCCGGTGAGTTCGCGCACCCGGGCGGGCGCGGAGGCGTCGGAGCGGACCGTCTCGTGCGCGCCGACGCTGCGGGCCAGCGCGAGCTTCTCCTCCGTCACGTCCAGGGCGATCACCCGGGCCGCGGTCATCGCGCGCAGCAGTTGGATCGCGACGTGGCCCAGGCCGCCGGTGCCGATCACCACGGCGGTGCTGCCGGGCGTCAGCTTGCCGAGCGAGCGCTTGATGGCGTGGTACGGGGTCAGGCCCGCGTCCGTGAGCGGCACGGCCCTGACCGGGTCGAGTCCGCCGAGCGGCACCAGGTGCCGGGGGCTGTCCACCACCATGTACTCGGCCATCGCCCCGGGGGCGCCCAGGCCGGGCGGGCGGATGCCCAGTTCGGTGGCGCGCAGGCAGTAGTTCTCCTTGCCCTCCGCGCACTTGGCGCAGTTGCCGCAGCCCCACGGCCCGTAGACGGCGACCGGCTCGCCCTCGGTCAGGCCGGTCACGCCCGCGCCGAGCGCGGCCACGGTGCCGACGCCCTCGTGCCCGAGGGTGAGCGGCAGGGGGAAGGAGAGCCGCTCGGCGGGCATGCTCATCACGGCGATGTCGGAGTGGCACACCCCCGCCGCGGTGACCTTGAGCAGGACCTGGCCGGGGCCGGGCTCCGGATCGGGGACGGTGACCACCTCGGGGGCGGCGCCGACGCTGCGGTACTGGACTGCCTTCATGGGTTTCGGACTCCCTCTCTCTGTCCCCCCGGACGTGTCTGTCCCCCGCTTGCGCCGCCCCGGCTCCCGGACGGGCCGGTGACGGTCCGGTCAGCGGGCCGCGTAGGCGCCGTCGACCAGGTGGTAGCTGCCGTGGATGAAGGAGGCCCGGTCGGAGAGCAGGAAGGCGGTCAGTTCGGCGACCTCCTCGGCGCGGCCGAGCCGGCCGGCCGGGTGCAGGGCGACCAGCGCCTGGCGCGCCTCCTCGTCGGCCGCGCTCAGCAGCGGGGTGTCGATGAAGCCCGGGCCGACGGCGTTGATCCGCACGCCCTGCGCGGCGTACTCCAGGGCGGCGGTCTTGGTCAGGCCCACCACGCCGTGCTTGGCGGCGGCGTAGGCGGGCGAACCGGCGAAGCCGTTGGTGCCCAGGATCGAGGCCATGTTGACGACGGCGCCACCGCCGGCCGCCAGGATGGCGGGTATCTCGTAGCGCAGCGAGTAGAAGACGCCGTCGAGGTTGGTGGCCAGGACCCGGCGCCACTGCTCGGGCTCGTACGCGCCGGTGGGGGCCTTCGCGCCGCTGATGCCGGCGTTGTTGACGGCCAGGTGCAGGGCGCCGAGGCCGTCCACGGCGGCCTGGACGGCGGCCCGCACCGACTCCGGGTCGGTGACGTCCGTCCCGATCGCCAGGGCCCGGGCGCCGGTGGCCTCCAGTTCGGCGGCGGCCTTGCGGGCGCCCTCCAGGTCGAAGTCGGCGACGGCGACGGCCGCGCCGCCGGCCGCCAGGCGGCGGGCCACGGCGAGGCCGATGCCGGAGGCACCACCGGTGACCAGTGCGGTCTTGCCGGTGAACTCCTGGGGGTGGTCGGTGCCGGTCATGGCGTACGTCCTTTCGTGCGGGTGCGCCGGGTGGGCGCGGTGGTTCAGGCCGCCGGGCCGTCGGGGGGCGGTTCGGCGGCGAGCAGGTCGAAGGCCCGTTCCACGAGGTCGGGCAGATCCGGTTCGTCGGCGCCGACGGGGTGGCGGACCCAGGCGCGGGAGGCGGCCTGGAGGGCCGCCACGCCGAGGCCGACGGCGACGGCCGGGCGCAGGTCGTACTCCGCGTCCAGGCCGAGCCGGGCGGCGGCGATCCGGATGGAGGCCTCCTCCTCGTCGACGCAGATCCGCCGGTAGGCGGCGGTCAGCGAGGGCTCGGCGGCGATCAGGCCGAACAGCTCCCGCACGCCGGGGCGCCGGTGCCAGGCCGGGTCCCGCTCGTCGCCCAGCCAGACCCGCAGCGCCGCGCGGTAGGCGGCCACCGGGGTCTCGGCGGCGGGGCGGGCCGCCAGCGCCGCGTTGATCCGGCCGAAGTCGGCGCGCAGGCAGTCCAGCACGGCGTCCTCGCGGGAGGCGAAGTACCGGCTGAAGGTGCGGCGGGAGACGTCGGCCCGGTCGGTGACGTCCTCGACGGAGACGGCGGCCAGGCCGCGGTCCAGCACCAGCTGGAGGGCGGCGGCGGCCAGTGACTCGCGGGTGCGGCGCGCCTTGCGGTCACGCCGCCCCTCGGTGCTGTGCTCGGCCTTCTCGGTGGTCACGGGAGCCACCGTACACCCGGAAATGTCCCACTGGGACATGAGTCCCGGCGGGACGCGAACTGGCCCCGGCCCTCGCGGGAAGGCGGGGGCCGGGGCGAACGCGGAGGCGGGTCCGGCGGAACGGGTCCGGCCGATGGTTCAGGTCAGGCGGGTCAGGCGGGTCAGGCGGGTCAGGCGGGTCAGGCGGGGACTATCGCGAAGGAGCCGTTGCTGAGCGCGGTCTCGGTGTAGGGGCCGCTGTTGATGGCCTGCGGGGAGTAGCCGTCGAAGACCTGGCCGTTGACCGTGACGCCGGAGAAGTCCAGACGGCTGAAGGAGGGGTAGCTCTGGCTCGGGGACTCGATCACGGCCTCGGCGCTGACGTTCTGGCCGTTGAGCTGCTGGGTGGTGGTCTCGGTCCAGCCCTTGGTGTTGTCGGTGATCTGCAGGGCGTAGCTGGAACCACCGCTGTTGACCACCGAGGCGGTGAAGCTGTCGCCGGCGTCCACCGGATCGCTGAAGTACTGCGGCGGGGCCGGGTACATCTCGTACCAGGCCGAGTAGACCGCGGAGCCGCTGGAGCAGTCGGCCTGGACGCCGGTCTGCTCGACGGTCTGCGAGCCGTAGCCGTCGATGCCGACCCACGGGGCGAACAGGTCGTTGGTGGTGTTGCACTGCACGGCGGGCATCGTCCAGGAGCCGGAGACGCTCTGGAAGCCGTTGCCCTGGGCGACGTAGCCGCCCCAGACTCCGCCGTCGTAGCGGGCGCCGTGGCCGAAGCGGTGTGCGGCGCCGAAGCCGTGCGCGGCGGTGTGGGTGGCGGGGGCGGCGGTGGCGGGGGTCGCGGCCGCGGCGGCCGGGAGGGCCAGCAGGGCGGCGAGCACGAGCCGGCCGGTGCGGGAAAGGGCCATGGGGGGCTCCTTCACTGGGGGTTGAGGGGGTGCCGCCCAGCTTGCGGGCGCCGCGGGCGGGCCGGGAAGGGAGCCGCGTGGGCAGGAACCCGACATGGCGGGAACATGTCGGCCGATCAATCCCTTGATTTCGGGCACCGAGTGGCGCACAGTCGGCTCGTCCACTGGCGGTGCAGGACGAGGAGGGCGCAGTGTCGGGGACGGGCATGCTCGCCGGACTCGGCCTCGGCACGGTCGAGGAACAGCTCTACCTGCGGCTGCTCGGCGTCCAGGCCGCCGACCCGCAGTGGCTGGCCACCCAGATGAACCTCCAGGCCTCGATCGTGCTCGCGGCGCTGGTCTCGCTGGCCGCGCAGGGGCTGGTGGAGGCGTGCGCGGCCGGGGCCTGGGCGGCGGTGCCGCCGGACGTGGCGGTGGAGGAACTGCTGCTGCGGCGCGAGGTCGAACTGCGGCGCGCCCGGGGGCGGATGGGCGAGCTGATGCGCGCCTACCGGCAGGGCCGGGACGGCAGCGGCTCCGACGGGCCGGCCGAGGTGATCTGCGGGCGCAGGTCGGTCGCCGAGCTGTGGCGCACCCTGCAACAGGGGGTGCGTCGGCAGTTGCGGGTCCTGGACCGGCCCCCGTACATCCGGCGCAGCGATCCGCAGACCGAACTGGCCCTGCTGGCAAGGGGGGTGACGACCAGGGTGGTGTACCACAGCCAGGTGCTGCGCGATCCGGAGCGCCTGGCGGAGATCCACTCCTTCACCACGGCCGGGGAGCAGGCCCGGGTGCACACCGAACTGCCGCTGAAGCTGGCGCTGTTGGACGACCGCTGGGCGCTGCTGCCGGTCAGCGCGGGCACCGAGCTGCAGAGCGTGCTGCTGATCCGGCCCTCCACCCTGCTGGACGCGCTGGCCGGGCTGTTCGAGCTGTACTGGGCGCAGGCGATGCGGCTGCCCGCCCTGCCGGAGGAGAGTCCGGAGGACCGGCACCGCCAGCTGCTCCCGCTGCTCGCGGCGGGGCTCACCGACGAGTCGATCGCCCGCCAGCTGGGGGTGTCCACCCGGACGGTGCAGCGCTGGGTGCGGGAGCTGATGGACCGGTTCGGGGCCCGGACCAGGTTCCAGGCGGGCATCCAGGCGGCCCGGGCCGAGCTGCTGTGAGCCGGCCGCGCCGCCGTCGGGCCGCGCGAGTGCGCAGGTCAAGGCCGGGCCGGGTGCGCGCGGGAGGCCCGGTGACCGGGAGAATGGTGCGGACAGTTCACCGGAAGTACAGAGAAAGCGAACCCCCACCATGGATCTCGGCGTGCGCTGGAAGCTGCACGGTGACGGGCGTACGCCCGCGCCGGGGGCGGTCGTCCGCCCCGACGAACGGCTCTCCTGGCCCCGCACGGCAGGGCTCGGCGCCCAGCACGTGGTGGCCATGTTCGGCGCGAGCTTCGTGGCGCCCGTGCTGATGGGGCTCAACCCCAACCTGGCCATCATGATGTCCGGCGTCTCGACGATCATCTTCCTGCTGGCCACCCGCGGCCGGGTGCCCAGCTACCTCGGCTGCTCGCTGTCCTTCGTGGGCGTGGCCGCGGTGATCCGGGCGCAGGGCGGCACCAGCGCGACCGTGACCGGTGCGGTGTTCGTGGTGGGCGCGGCGCTGTTCCTGGTGGGCCTCGCGGTCCAGCGGTTCGGGGCACGGATCATCCACGCGGCGATGCCGCCGATCGTGACCGGCGCGGTCGTCATGCTGATCGGCTTCAACCTCGCCCCCGTCACCGCGTCGACCTACTGGCCGCAGGACCAGTGGACGGCGCTGCTGGTGATGCTGTTCACCGGTCTGGCCGTGGTGTGCCTGCGTGGCTTCTGGTCGCGCGTGGCGATCTTCCTCGGACTGCTCTTCGGGTACGGGATCTCCTGGCTGTTCGACCAGGTCTTCGGCAGGATCCACTCGGTGGACGCGAGCGGCCACCTCACCGACCACTGGCGCCTGGACCTGTCGGGCGTCGGCAAGGCGGACTGGATCGGCCTGCCCGACTTCCACGGCCCCTCCTTCCAGTGGTCCGCGATCCTGGTCGCCCTGCCCGTGGTGATCGCGCTCGTCGCGGAGAACGCCGGGCACGTGAAGGCCGTGGGCGAGATGACCGGCCAGAACCTGGACGACAAGCTCGGCGTCGCGATCTCCGCCGACGGCGTCGGCTCCATGCTCTCCACCGCGCTCGGCGGCCCGCCGAACACCACCTACTCCGAGAACATCGGCGTCATGGCCGCCACCCGGGTCTACTCCACCGCCGCCTACTGGGCCGCCGCCGGCTTCGCGCTGCTGTTCGGCGTCTGCCCGAAGTTCGGCGCCGTCGTCGCCGCGATCCCCGGCGGGGTGCTCGGCGGCATCACCGTCATCCTGTACGGCATGATCGGCCTGCTCGGCGCGCAGATCTGGATCAAGTCCAAGGTGGACCTGCGCAACCCGCTGAACCTGGTGCCGGCCGCCGCGGGCATCATCATCGGCATCGGCAACGTCACCCTGAAGTTCACCGACACCTTCAGCCTGAGCGGCATCGCGCTGGGCACCCTGGTCGTCATCACCGGCTACCACACGCTGCGGGCGCTGGCCCCCGCGCACCTCAAGACGCAGGAGCCGCTGCTGGACGAGGGCACGTCCTCGTACGACGAGGGCTCCGAGGGTACCGAGGGGCCGCGCAACCCGTAACGGACGGGCCCGGGTTCGGGTTCAGGTCGACACGACGGCCGGCGGAAGTGTCCGAAAGGGAGCTTCCGTCGGCCGTTCCGTCTGGCCGGACGGGCCGGGCGGTGGTCGAATCGCCGCGTACACCCGTCCCCCACCCCGCGCCACTCATCCCCCCGGGAGAGGCATGTCCGTTCCGACCCACCGCCGCAAGGCCGCCGCCGCGGCCGCCGCCCTCGCCACGTTCGCGCTCACCTGCGGCGGCCAGGCCTCCGCCGACGACGCGGGCGAGGTCCTGTGGACGCCGAGCACCAGCACCGGCCCGTCCTCGTTCAAGGCCGTCCAGTGCGCGGCCGGCAACTTCGACGTCGTCCAGGACTCCACCAAGGGCAACGTGTGGCGGGCCTTCCAGGCCGCCGGCGAGGAGCGCTGCGAGACGCTCAGCCCGGACCTGAAGGAGGGCGACACCTTTTACCTCGGCTGGTCGTCCAAGGTGGACATCCAGGACTCCAACAGCCGCTACGTCTTCCAGCTCAAGTGCTCGCCGAGCACCGACACGGCCAACCACCCGATCGAGATCGACATCGTCAACGGGCGCGTCCGCCTCCAGGAGTGGGACACCGACCACGTCGCGCACTCCCTGTGGACCGCTCAGACGGCCAACAACACGTGGCACTCGTACGCGCTGAAGATCAGCCTGGGCCGCACCGACGGCACCATCGACTTCTGGTTCGACGGCGTGAAGCAGACCTTCACCACCGGCTCGGACACCTTCACGGGCACCACCTGGGACGGCGACCGCAACTACCTCAAGTGGGGCTCCTACCACCCCTCCTCGGGCGACGCGACGAACACGTTCACCAGCCCGATCATGGCGACCACCCTGGAAGCGGCCACGGCCGGCTCCTGACGGCGCGCGGGCCCGGACCGGTGAGCGGTCCGGGCCCGCGGTTCCGGACGTCGCCGAACTCGCACGACCGGCCGAAGCCGGCCGTTCCGCTCACCCGCCGAGCCCTCGCCGCCGCCGCTTCAGGCCCGGGGTTCCAGGTAGTCGCGGATCGCGTCGCGGTTGCGGGTGAGGCAGTCGATGCGCTCGTCGAGCCGGCCCGGTTCGCGCCGGAGCAGCGCGGCCGGTTCCGGCCCGGGGGTGGCCGGGAGGGTCACCGAGCCGTGCAGGCAGGGGATGACCGAGCGCAGGGCGCGGGAGGGCGGAGCGGGCGGCGGTCACCGCAAGGGGTGGCCGCCGCCGGATAAATGCCGTGCGTGCCTGGCCGCCGGTGGCTACACTGGCGCGGACTTCGACCGTCCGTATGCCGAGGAGACCAGACGTGGTGGTGGACGACGACATCTCCGGGTGAGTCCCGGACCCGGTAGGCCACCGACCGGTGCGTACGAGCACCGTCGGCGTGGCCCCGTCGTCGTGCCCTTCTCCCATCCGTCTGCCCCCGGGCGCCGGCTGTCTGCTGCGCCGCGCCCTGCTCCTCTGTGAGGCCACCTCCATGTCCGGCGCTCTCGTCGTCTGCTCGAACCTGTCCTTCTCCTGGCCCGACGACACCCCCGTCTTCCAGGACCTGTCCTTCTCCCTCGGTGCCGGCCGCACCGGCCTCGTCGCGCCCAACGGCACCGGCAAGAGCACGCTGCTGCGGCTCCTCGCCGGGACGCTGCGGCCCGCCGGCGGATCCGTCACCGTCACCGGCACCCTCGGCCACCTCCCGCAGACCCTCCCCCTGAGCGGCGACCTCACCGTCGCCGAGGTGCTGGGCGTCGCCGCGATCGTCCGGGCCATCGACGCCGTGGAGTCCGGGGACGTCGACGAGCGGCACTTCGCCGTCATCGGCGACGACTGGGACATCGAGGAACGCACCCGCGCCCAGCTGGAACGCCTGGGCCTGGCCCACCTGGCGCTGGACCGGCGCCTGGGCACCCTCAGCGGCGGCCAGATCGTCTCCCTCGGCCTGGCCGCCCAACTGCTCAGGCGCCCCGACGTGCTGCTGCTCGACGAGCCCACCAACAACCTCGACGCCGACGCCCGCCACCGCCTCCACGACGCCCTGGACGACTTCCGCGGCGGCCTGCTCCTGGTCAGCCACGACCGCGCCCTGCTCGACCGGATGGAGCGGATCGCCGAACTCGACCGCGGCGAACTGCGCTTCCACGGCGGCAACTTCACCGCGTACGAGGAAGCCGTACGGGCCGAGCGGGAGACCGCCGAGAAGAACGTGCGCAACGCCGAACAGGAACTGCGCCGCGAGAAGCGGGAGATGCAGCAGGCCCGCGAACGTGCCGAACGCCGCCAGGGCAACGCCGCCCGCAACCTGAAGAGCGCCGGCCTGCCCCGCATCTTCGCCGGCACCATGAAGCGCGGCGCCCAGGAATCCGCCGGGCGGGCCGGCCAGATGCACGCCGAGCGGGTCGGTGAGGCGAAGGCCCGGCTGGACGAGGCCGGGCGCGCGCTGCGCGAGGAGCAGCGCCTCTCGCTGGACCTGCCCGACACCACCGTGCCCGCCGGGCGCACCCTCTTCCTCGGCGAGCGGCTGCGCGTGCGGCTCGGCGACCGGGAGGTGTTCACCGGCCGGGGCGTCGACCTGACGGTGCGCGGCCCCGAGCGCATCGCGCTCACCGGCCCCAACGGCGCGGGCAAGAGCACCCTGCTGCGCCTGCTCGGCGGGGACCTCGCCCCCGAGGGAGGCGACGTGCGGCGCGCCGAAGGGCGCACCGCCTACCTCTCGCAGCGCCTCGACCTGCTGGACCCGGAGCGCACGGTGGCCGAGAACTTCGCCGCGTACGCCCCGCAGCGGCCCGAGGCCGAGCGGATGAACCTGCTCGCCCGCTTCCTCTTCCGCGGCGCCCGCGCCCACCTGCCCGTCGGGGTGCTCTCCGGCGGCGAGCGGCTGCGCGCCACCCTGGCCTGCGTGCTCTGCGCGGAGCCGGCCCCGCACCTGCTGCTGCTGGACGAGCCCACCAACAACCTCGACCTGGCGGGCGCGGCCCAGCTGGAGAGCGCGCTGAACTCCTACCGGGGGGCCTTCGTGGTGGTCAGCCACGACGAGCGGTTCCTGCACGGGATCGGCGTGCAGCGGTGGCTGCGGCTGGCCGACGGCGAGCTGGCGGAGGGCGCGCCCGCGTAGCGGGAGACGGGCTGCGCCGTTCGGTGGGCGCAGCCCGGTGCGCCCACCGGCGGAACGGCGCGATGTGGCGCCGGTCACAGGATCGGGGCCCTCGGGGGCCTCCGGGTGAGAAGGGTCACGCCCGGCGGGCGGACGGCCGTCCGGACGGCGACAGGGCCCGGCAGGACTGGGCGGGCGGGGTCGCGACACGGTCCGAGGTCCTGTCCGCTTCGGGACCTTCGTCGCGACTTCGGCCGACCTTCGGCCCGGTGGCGGCCCCCTCGCACCCGGGCAACCGTGGACGGTCGCCCGGTGTGAGCGGGTGATGGCGCCGTCCGCCGGACGGCGTCTTTCCTTGCCGTCTACCCGGCGCACGGTGAGCGGGTCATCCGCCGTCGTACGCTCCGGAGGACCCCCAGCACATGTCCCAGACCATCGACAACGCCCCGTATACCGCCTTCCACCGGAGACTGGCCCTCGCCTGTTCCGGTGGACCGCTGCTCGACGGCTACATCCTGAGCATCGTCGGCGTCGCCCTGATCGGGATGCGACCCGAGCTCGGCCTGTCCACCGCGGAGGTCAGCCTGATCGGCGCCGCCGCGCTGGTGGGCATGTTCGTCGGCGGCGCGCTCTTCGGCGTGCTGACCGACCGGATCGGCCGGGAGGTGATGTACACCGCCGACCTGCTCGTGATGGTCGCCTGCTCGGTGCTCTCCTTCTGGGTCGACACGGTGTGGGCGATCGCCGTGCTGCGCTTCGTGCTCGGCATGGCCGTGGCCGCCGACTACCCCATCGCCACTTCCCTGCTCGCCGAGTGGCTGCCCGCCAAACAGCGCGGGCGGCTGCTCGGTCAGCAGATCATCGCCTGGTACGCCGGGTCCGTGCTCGCCTACGTGGTGGGCTACGCGTTCCTGGAGCTGGCCGGGCCCGGCAGTTGGCGGTGGATGCTCGCGAGTTCCACGGTGCTGTGCGTGGTGTTCCTGGTGATCCGCCGTGGTACGCCGGAGTCCCCGCGCTGGCTGGCCGCCCACGGGCGGGTCGGCGACGCGGTGCGCGTGGTCGAGAAGCACCTCGGCGTCCGGGTGGACGGCCGCGAGCTGATGCCCGACCCGGCCGAGCGCGGCCGCCCCGGCGGGCTGCGCCTGCTGATGACCCCGCCCTACCGGCGCCGCACCCTGTTCTGCGGTCTGTTCTTCCTCTGCCAGGTCGGCCCGCTGTTCGCGATGCTCACCTTCGGCCCGCAGATCCTCTCCTCCTTCGGCATGCCCGGCGGCACCGTGATGGAGACCCTGGGCACCGGGCTGATCAGCCTCGTCTTCCTGCTCGGCTGCTACCCGGCCCTGCGCCTGATCGACACCCGCGGCCGGCGCCCCGTCATCATCTGGTCGTTCGCCCTGATGGCCGTCCCGCTGGCCCTGCTGGGCGTGTGGCCCACCGCCCCGGCGGCCGTCGCGCTGACGGCGCTGTGCGCGTACGCCTTCCTGTGCGGCGGGCCCAACGTCCTCGACTGGACCTACCCCAACGAGCTGTTCCCCACCGAGATCCGGGCGACGGCGGTGGGTGTGGCGACCTCGGTGAGCCGGATCGGCGCGGCCGTCGGCACCTACCTGCTGCCGCTGTCGCTGTCCGGGCTGGGCACCGGTCCGACCATGCTCATCGCGGCCGGCACCACCGTGGTCGGCCTGCTGGTGTGCGTGCTGTGGGCCGAGGAGACCCGGGGCACCGCCCTGGGAGCCGCCCCGGCCGCGGGCCGCACGGCCGCCAGGCCGGCCGTCCCGGGCCAGCGCGTCCCGCAGACGGCGCGCTGACGGCCACTGCCTGACGCACGCGGCGGGCCGGCGCCCCGCCGACGCCGGGCCCGCGCCCCGGGGGGTGCCCGCGCGGGGCCCGCCCGGGGGGGCCCGCCGGGCCCCCCGGGGCGGCGGGGC
>NZ_JBHVPH010000006.1:147835-237319 GCF_042887425.1 Kitasatospora sp. NPDC057940 | reverse complement strand
CGCGCCCCCCCCGGCGGGCGCCGCCCCCCCCCGCCCCCCCCCCGGGGGGGGCCCGCCCCCCCCCGCCCGCGCCCCCCCCCGCCGGGCTTTTACGGGCCGCTGACGGCCCGGGGCGGCCCGACGGTTCCCACCGGGCGCGCGGCGCGGACCGTCGGGCACGCCCTACGGCAGGTCGCCCCGCTCGCGCAGCAACGGCAGGAGGTGGTCGCGCACGGCCGGGGCGAGGCGGAGGGTGTCGTCGCGGCCGTCGGTCCAGCGCAGGGCGGCGAGTTCGGCGGCGGGGACGGGGGTGCGGTCCAGGGCGGCGGTGAAGACGGTCATCAGCATGGGCACGCCCTCCAGGGCGGCGGTGGCGCGGATGTCGACGAGGTGACAGGGGTCGACGGGCACGGCGCCGAGTTCCTCGCGCAGTTCACGGGCCAGCGCCTGGAGCGGGTTCTCGCCCGGGTCGGGCTTGCCGCCCGGGAGGTAGAAGACGTCGGGGGCGGCCTGCTTGCTGACCACGAGCAGTCGGCCGTCCTGGACGATCGCGGCGGCGGCGACGGCGAGGGGGGCGGTCGGGGCGGCAGAGTCGATCATGGTCGGGATTGTCGCAGGTGGGGGCCGTGGTCGGCACCCGAGTAACCCGGGCGGCGCGCAGGACGGCCGGCCGGACCATCGAGTGTGACGCTCGTCACAGCTGATCGGAACGGCTCGCCGACCCCCTCGGGGCGGTGCGGGGCGGCCGGCGCCCCGGCGGCGGCGCCTGTCGCGCCGGAGGGCGGACGGGCTGCCGGAAGAACGGGCCGCGTCCGCCGCCCGACCTGGGGGTCGGGACACGCCGACCGGGAGCCGGTACCGGCGCCGCTCGCCCGCTTCACCCCTCGGCCCGTCCGCCCGGGACGGGGCGCCGCAGCGCATCGCGGTTGTCGCCCCGTGACGCGAAGCTGGCCGATCCCGGGCTGGTTGGCGGATTCCCGCTGAACCCGACTCAGATGTTCATCCGTAGGTTATGCGACGGTCGACCCGTGGTGGGCCGCTGGACGGAGGGATGGACGATGGGACGAGTTCTGACCGAATTGGTGGGCGACGCGGCGGCGTTCGCCGAGGCGCTGGAGGAACGCCGGCCGCAGGTGTTCCGCACCGCGGGCTGGCCCGCGGGGCTGCCCCGGCCGGGCGAGCTGGACGAGGCGCTGCGCGGCGGACTGCTGCGGGTGCCCTACGTCGAGATGGTCCGGGCGGGTGCGGTCGTCCCGCCCGCGGAGTTCTGCACGACCCGGGTGGTCGCCGGTCGCCGGGAGGAGGGCTTCGCCGACCCCGACCGGATCGCCGCCCTGCTGGCCGACGGCGCCACGCTGCTGCTGCCGCAGCTGGACCAGTGGCACGCGCCGGTGCGCGCGCTGGCCACCGACATCGCGGTCGAACTGGGCCGCCGGACCGAGGCGTTCTGCTTCGCGACGGGTGCCGGCCGGCGCGGACTGGACGTGCACCGGGACGACGCGGACGTGCTGGTCGTCCAGCTCGCGGGGAAGAAGGAGTGGACGGTCCACGAGGCCCCCGCCGACGGGCGCTGGCGCCCGGGGCTGGCCCCCGAGCCCGGCGCGGTGGCGCTCGACTCGGTGCTCGGGCCGGGCGAGGTGCTGTACGTGCCGCGCGGGGCGCCGCACACCGCGACGGGCCACCAGGGCCTGTCGGTGCACCTCTCGTTCACGATCCGGGAGGCGGGCACGGGGCAGCTGCGCGGCGCCGTCGGCGAGTGGCTGGCCGGCGGCGGCTGGGCGGACGGGCTGCCGGAGCGCCCGGCGACACCGGCGGAACTGCTGGACACGGCCGCGGAGGTGCTGCGGCTGGGCCGCGCCCGACTGGCCGAACTGACCCCGCAGGAGCTGCTGCGGCTGGCCCGGGGGCCGCTGCCCGCGCCGGTGGCGGACGACGGCCGGGCGGCGCCGGGTCACGGACCGCTGGGTGCCGGCGGCTGAGCCGGGCCCGGACCGGGCGGCGCCCGAACGCACGAGGGCGCGGCTGCCCGGACCGTCTGGTCCGGGCAGCCGCGCCCCGTGGTGCCGGTACTGCTACCGGACTAGATGCACCACGGACGGGTGCAGGACCCCTCACAGGAGATGCTGATCGCGGACTCCTCGCGCTCGCCGAGCTCGGTCGAGACCAGGTCCTGCACGTCAAGGTCGAACAGCTCCAGCATGTCGTCGGCCATGAGGGCCTCCCTTCGTCAGTGCCACGGTTGACCGCGGCGGACTGCAGCGGACGTTAGGCACTCCTGCATGGGCCCAGCAATGGTTCTGCACGGATGAATGGATTAACTCAGCCAAAAATCGAAACAGTTCGATCGATGGTGGACAGTTTTCGATCGCCGGGGTAGACACGACCCGACCCGCCGTCAGGAGTGCGGACCGCGTGGCGGCATCGGCACGAGGCGTGTGGCACGAGGCACCGAGGCACGAGGAGCACAGTGGTCGAGACGCACGGAGCGCCCCAGGACGGACTCTTCACCACGACCGGCCCGGTCCTGCTGCGGACACCCGCGCTGCCGCGCTCGCACCGTCACACCGTCCCGGCCCCGGAGTCCGCCGACCCCGCACACCCCGCGTCGGGGTCCGCCGACACCGCGCTCCTGGCGCACCTCGCCGAGGCCGCCGCCGACCCGGCCCTGCGCGAGGCGATCGAGCTCTCCAGCCCCTCCCTGGCCGACCTGCTCGACCAGGTCGCCGCAGGCACCGTGCCCCGCCCGGCCGCGCTGCGCCGGGCGGCCGAGGCGGTCAGCCGCTACCGGCTGCGGATGGCCACCCGGCCGACGCCGTTCGGGCTGATGGCCGCGGTGGCGCCGGCGCGCTTCGGCGCGGCGGCCAAGGTCCGCTGGGGCGGGGCCGACCGCCGCGCCCTGCGGCCCGACCTGGGCTGGCTGCTCCCGCTGCTCGACCGGCTGCGGACCGACCCCGCGGTGCTGCCCGGCCTGCGACTGGCCGTGGACCAGCAGGCCCGGCTGCGCGGCGGTCGTCTGGTGCTGCCGTACCTGCCCGAGCGTCGGCCCACCGCCGCCGGTGCCGGTGCCGCTTCCGGTACCGAGGCGGAGCCGGTCGCCGAACGGACCGTACGGGCCACCGCCGTCGTCCGGGCCGCGATCCGGACCGCCGCCGAGCCGGTCCGGCACCGCGACCTGCTGGCCGCGCTGACCGCCGACTTCCCCACGGCCCCGGCCGAGGCCGTCGCGGCCCTGGTCCGCTCGCTGGTCGGCCAGGGCTTCCTGCTCACCGACCTGACGCCTCCGCCGGACAGCACCGACCTGCTCGGCCATGTGCTCGACCGGATACCCGCCGACCACCCGGTGCACCCCGAACTGGCGGCCGTCCGGGACGCGTTGGCACAGGCCGCCGCCCTGCCCGGCGGACAGGCCACCGACCTGCTGCGCGAGCTCCGGACCCGGATGACCCGGCTCGCCCCGGCCGACCGCCCGCTCCACGCGGATCTCGCCCTGGACGCCGAGGTGGTCCTGCCGGACCAGGTCCGCACCGAGCTGGAGCGGACCGCCGCGCTCCTCTGGCGCCTGGCGCCGCAGACCCCCGGACCCGAGCACCTGCGCGCCTACCACGCGGAGTTCGTCGAGCGGTACGGCACGGACAGCCCCGTCCCGCTGGCCGAACTGCTCGACCCCGACACCGGCCTGGGCCCGCCGGCCGGCTACCGGCGCCCGGCCGGCCCCCGCGGCACGGCCAACCCCCAGCCCACCCGGGCCCGCACCGACGCCGACGCGGCCCGCGACCGGTTGCTGGCCGAACTGGCGGCGGGCGCCCTCGCCGACCGGGAGCCGGACGGCACGCTGCCCGAAGTGCTCCTGGACGACGACCTGCTGGCCCGGCTGGCCCCGCCGCGCGACGAGGCGGGCGGCGCCGTCGACACCCCGCCCGCCTCCCTGGAGCTGTACGCCGAACTGGCGGCGGACTCCCTGGAGGCGCTGGACGCCGGGGACTTCCGGCTCGTGCTCTCCCCCGTCGCCGGCAGTGACCGCGCCGGGGCCACCTTCGGCCGCTTCGCCACCCTGCTCGCGGGCGCGGGGGGCGACCGCGGCCCGGCTGCCGAACCGGGTACCGAACCGGGCCGATCGGCGGGCGACCCCGCGGCGGCCGGCGGGGCCCTGCTGGCCGAGGCCGCCGGGTCCGTACGGTCTGCCGGGCCCGCCGGGCCCACCGGATCCGGCGACGACGGCGCACTCGAAGCGCACCTGGAGTTCACCCCGTACCGCGCGCGCCATGCCAACATCGCCCTCACCCCGCGCTGGCTCGACCACCGGGTGGTGGTCAGCGCCTTCGCCGACCCGGGCGGCCCGTCCGTACTGCCGCTGGACGACCTGGTCGTGCTGGCCGACCCCGACCGGCTCGCGGTGTACTCCCGCCGCCTCGGCCGGGAGGTCCGCGTCGCCACCCATCACGTGCTCAACCTGCGCAGCGGTGCGCCCAACGCGGCCCGTTTCCTCCAGGAGGTGACGCTGACCGGGCAACGACCCTGGCAGCCCTGGGACTGGGGGGCGGCGAGCAGCGCGCCCGTGCTGCCGCGCGTCCGCCGGGGCCGGGTGGTGCTGGCCCCGGCCACCTGGCGGCTGGCCGCGCCCGTCCCGGCGGCCTCCGCCCCGTTCGAGCAGTGGGACGAGGGCCTGGCCCGCTGGCGCCGACGCTGGGGAGTGCCGGCCGCCGTCCGCCTGATCAGCGGCGACCAGCGGATCAGCCTGGACCTCGACCTCCCGTGGCACCGGCGGCTGTTGCACAGCCAGGCGCGGTCCACCGAGCCCACCGTGCTCCAGGAGGACCCCAATCCGGCCGGCGACGGCGGCTGGCTGTGCGGACCGGACGGTGCGCGGACCGCCGAACTGGTGGTCCCGCTGCGCCGCAGCACGACCGGGCCGACCGCGTCCGGACCTCGCCGCCCGCTACCTGCCCGGCGCGACCGGACCGTCGAACTCCCCGGCGGATCCTGGCTGTTCGCCCGACTGGCGGCCACCGAGGCACGCCAGGAGGAGATCCTGGTCGAGCACCTTCCCCGGCTGCTCGACGCCCTGCCCGCCGACGTGGACCGCTGGTTCTTCATCCGCTACCAGGACTCCGCGCCGCATCTGCGGCTGCGTTTCCACGGTGCGCCGCCGGTTCTCGCCGCCCGGCTGCTGCCCACCGTGCACGACTGGGTGCGGGAGCTGCACCGGGCCGGGCTCGCCGCCGACCTGCGCCTGGAGGGCTACGCGCCGGAGACCGACCGCTACGGCGGCGCCGAGGTGCTCGCCGACGCCGAGCGGGTCTTCCAGGCCGACAGCCTGGTCGCGCTGGCGGCGCTGCGGCTGGCCCGGGCGGAGCGCTCGCTCTCCCGGGACCTGCTCGCCGCCGTGAACCTCGCCGGCACCGTGCAGGCCTTCCTGGCCGGTCGCGCGGGGCAGTCGGCGGGGCAGCCGGCAGGGCAGCCGACGGGAGACCGCGTTCCTGACGGCGGGCCCGAGGGCGGCGCCGGCCTCCCCGCCGGCCTTCCCGACGACCAGCCGGCCGTCCCCGGCGTGCCCTCGGTCGGAGCCTGGCTGGCGGGGGCGTATCCGAAGTCGGAGCGCCACCACCAGGCGTTCCGGGCCCAGCGCGCGGCCGCGTTGCGGGCGATCGGCCCCGACGGGCCGGCCGCCCCGGCGGGCGGCCTGCTGCCCGCCGACCCCGCGCTGGCCGACGCCTGGCGGCAGCGGGCCGTCGCACTCGCGCGGTACGCGTCCAGGGTGGAGCCGTCGTCGGCCGACCCGGTGCTGGCCTCGCTGCTGCACATGGGCCACAACCGGCTGATCGGGATCGACCGCGAGGCCGAACGCCGGGCCTACGCACTGGCCCGAGGCGCCGTCGAGGCCCACCGGGCCCGCCGCTCCAGCCCGCGGGAGGGGCGATGAACACGACGGATCCGATCCGCGCCGTGGCCGAGTTGCTCAGCAGGCCCGGTGCGCTCGAAGAACCGGCCGCCGACGCCACGACGTCCTCGGCGTCCGTGCCGCCCCCGGCGGCGCACACGCTCGGGGCCGGCCGCAGCGGCGCCGCGCTCGCGCTCGCCGTGCTGGCCGACCGCGAGGACGACGCCGCGCTGCGCCGCGCCGCGCACGGGCACCTCGCGGCCGCCGTGAAAGCCCCCGGGGCGATGCGGGGCGGCGGCCTCTTCTCCGGCGCCGCGGCGATCGCCTTCGCCGCCCGCACCATGGCGCGGCGCCCCGGCGAGTACCGCACACTGCTCGACGGGCTGACGCCCCGGGTCCGGCAGGCCGCGGCCGGGCGCGTCGCCGACCTGCGCGCCGATCTGGCCGCCGGCACGGGCCTGCGGGCGCACACCTTCGACGCCGTCTCGGGCGCGGCGGGCCTGGGCCGGCTGCTGCTCGCGCTGGAGCCGACCGGACCGGCGCTGGCCGACCTGCTCACCGCGCTGGTCGCGCTGGCCGAGCCGACCGGCGGTGTGCTGCCGCGCTGGTGGACCGCCGGTGGACCGGGACTGCCCGGCGCGGCTCCCGGCTTCCCCCGGGGGCACCTCAACCTGGGCCTGGCCCACGGGGTCCCGGGCCCGCTCGCCCTGCTGGCGCTGGCCCGGCTGCGCGGTGTGCGGGTGCCCGGGCAGGACGAGGCGATCGAGGCGCTGGCGAGCTGGCTCGCCGCCCGGCGGATCCCCGGTCCGGTCGAGCCGGCCGATCCGGTCGGGCCCGTCCCGGCCGAGCCGGTGCCCGTGGGCCCCGACGCGGCCGGGGGCCGACCCGGCGTGGGCGGCTCCTGGCCGATGACCGTGCGCGTCGAGGACGAGGAGGCCGGCCGGCTGCCGGCCGACCAGCCGACGCGCGCGGCCTGGTGCTACGGAACCCCCGGTGCGGCCCGCGCGCTCTTCCTGGCGGGCGCGGCCCGCGGCCGCTCCGACTGGCGGACCACCGCCGTCGCGGCGCTGACCGACACGCTGCGCGACCCCGCCGGCTGGAACCTCCAGGGCCCCGGGCTCTGCCACGGCACCGGCGGCCTGCTGCGGATCGCCCAGCGGATGGCCGAGGACTCGGGCTCCGCCGAACTGACCGCCCGCCTGCCCGGGCTCGCCGCCACCGTCGCGAGCCGGCTCGACACGGCACTCGGCGCCGGCGACCCGCCCGGCCTCCTGGAGGGGACGGCAGGCGCGGCCCTCGCCCTGCACGCCCACGCCCGCCCCCGTACCGCTGCGCAGGCGTCCTCGGCGGGCACCGGCGACGCCGCCGAGGAGTGGGACGCCTTCCTCCTGATCTGCTGAACTACTGAACTACTCGACTCCTGAGCCGTTGAGCTGCTGAGCCGTTGAGCTGCTGATCAGCAGGAAAGCCGCCCCACCCGCCGGGCCGTCACTTCTTCGGGGCGCCCTACTCCACCGTCACGCTCTTCGCCAGGTTGCGCGGCTTGTCGACGTCGCGGCCGAGGGCCACGGCGGCGTGGTAGGCGAGGAGTTGGAGCGGGATGTTGAGCAGCAGCGGGTCGAGCTCGGGCTCGCTCTTGGGGACGAGGACGCAGTGGTCGGCGAGCTTGTCCTCGGGGCGGCGGTGCGCGATGGCGATCACGCGGCCGGAGCGGGCCTTGATCTCACCGAGGGTGGTGAGGTTCTTGTCGAGCAGTTCGTCGTCCGGGACGAGTGCGACGGTGGGCAGTTCGGGGCTGATCAGCGCCAGCGGACCGTGCTTCAGCTCGCTCGCCGGGTAGGCCTCGGCGTGCACGTAGGAGATCTCCTTGAGCTTCTGCGCGCCCTCCCGGGCGACCGGGTAGCCGCGGACCCGGCCGATGAACATCATGCCCGCCGATCCGGCGTACTCGGCGGCGAGTTCGGCGATGGCCTCGGTCTGCGCGAGCACCTCGCGGATCTGGTCCGGCAGCGCCTTCAGGGCCGCGACGATCCGGCGGCCGTCGGCGGGCGACAGGTCGTGGATGCGGCCGAAGTGCAGGGCGAGCAGCGCGAAGGCGACCACGGTGGAGGTGAAGGCCTTGGTGGAGGCGACCGAGATCTCCGGCCCGGCGTGCAGGTACATGCCGCCGTCGCACTCACGGGCGATGGCGCTGCCCACGGTGTTGACGACGCCGAGCACCCGGCCGCCCTTGCGCTTGATCTCCTGGACGGCGGCCAGCGTGTCGTAGGTCTCGCCGGACTGGCTGACCGCGATGTAGAGCGTGTCCGCCTCGATCACCGGGTTGCGGTAGCGGAACTCGGAGGCGGGCTCGCTGTGCGCGGGGATGCGGGAGAGCTCCTCGATCAGCTGGGCGCCCATCTCGCCGGCGTAGTAGGCGGATCCGCAGCCGAGGATCTTCACCCGGCGGATCTCGCGCAGCTCCCGGGCGTCCAGGTTGAGGCCACCGAGGTGCGCGGTGGAGAAGCGCTCGTCGAGCCGGCCGCTGAGCGTGCGCTCGACCGAGCCGGGCTGCTCGTGGATCTCCTTGAGCAGGAAGTGCTCGTAGCCGCCGGTGTCGTAGGAGTCGATCTCCCAGTCCACGGTGGACGGCTGGTGGTGGGTGGTGCGGGCGTCGGTGGTGAAGGTGCGGAAGCCGTCGGCGCGGACGGTGGCCAGCTCGCCGTCCTCCAGGTGGACGACCTGGCGGGTGTAGCGGACGAGGGCGGAGACGTCGGAGGCGACGAACATCTCCTTCTCGCCGAGGCCGAGAACTATCGGGCTGCCGTTGCGGGCGGCCACGATCCGGTCCGGCTGCTCGGCGTCGAGCACCGCGATGCCGTAGGTGCCGACCACCCGGCCGAGGGCGGCGCGGACCGCGTCCTCCAGCTCGACGCCCTCACCGACGTGCGCGGCGATCAGGTGGGAGAGCACCTCGGTGTCGGTCTCGGAGCGGAACACGACGCCGTCGGCGGTGAGCTTGGCGCGCAGTTCGTCGGCGTTCTCGATGATGCCGTTGTGGACGACGGCGATCCGCTCGGCGCCGTCCAGGTGCGGGTGGGCGTTGGCGTCACTGGGCACGCCGTGGGTCGCCCAGCGGGTGTGGCCGATGCCGGTGCTGCCCTTGAACCGGGCCGGGACGGCGGCGGCCAGGTCGGCGACCCGGCCCTTGACCTTGCGGACCTTGAGCCCGCCGGTGCGACCGGTGACGGCCACGCCGGCCGAGTCGTAGCCCCGGTACTCCAGCCGGGCCAGGCCCTCCAGCAGGAAGGGGGTCGCGTCCTTGGGGCCGATGTAGGCCACGATTCCGCACATGCGTGGTCTCCTCTTCGTGAATGCCGTGAATGCCGTAGTTGCTGTGGATGCCGAAAGTGCAGTGGATGCCGCTCATGCCGTGGATGCGGCGAGTGCGCCGGTGCCGTGAGTGCGCCGGCGCCGCGCCCGCGCCCCCGCCCCGGCAGCGCTCAGCCGTAGACGATCCGGCGCAGCTGGCGGGCCGAGAGCTCGGGTGCCGCGACCCGGCGGGCGGGGAGTTCCTCGGCGAGCCGGGTGAAGATCCGTTCGTTGGTCAGTCCGCGTGCCTGGAGCTCGCCGTGGCGGCGGCGGACGTACTCCTCGGTGCTCTCGGAGAAGTACGCCAGCACCTCCGCCACGACCCGCGCCGCCTCCCGGGGCCCGAGCGGGCTGGTCCGGGTGAGGTGGGCGAGGAGGTCGTCGTGAGGGTGGGGTGAGCTCGGCACGAGTGAGGAGCCTAGGCCGCACCGCCCGCCGGGGCCAAGAATCCTGCCCGAATTCGGGCAGACTTTACGACTTTCAGCTCAAACAACCAGTCACATCGCCCTCCCGAGCCCCTCCCGCCTCCTTCCCGACTCCGTCCCGACGCACCCTTGTAGTCGCACCCCTTCGACACGTAGCGTCATTTTCCGCATACGTAGCGGAAGAACCGGAGGCTTGCTGATGTGCGGGATCACCGGATGGGTCGCCTTCAACCGTGACCTCACCGCCGAACGGGCCGTCGTCGACGCCATGACGGCCACCCAGATCTGCCGCGGCCCGGACGCCGGCGGCGTCCACCTGGAGCGACACGCCGCCCTCGGCCACCGCCGCCTCGCGGTCATCGACCTGGAGGGCGGCGTCCAGCCGATGACCGTCGAGCACGACGGCCGGCTGCTGGCGGCGCTCACCTACAGCGGCGAGGTCTACAACCACCGCGAGCTGCGCGCGGAACTGAAGGCGGCCGGACACCGCTTCCGCACCCGCAGCGACACCGAGGTCGTGCTGCACGCCTACCTGGAGTGGGGCGAGGGCCTGGCCGAACGCCTCAACGGGATGTTCGCCTTCGCGATCTGGGACGCCCGCAGCGAGGAACTGCTGCTGGTCCGCGACCGGATGGGCGTCAAGCCGCTGCACTACCACCCGACCCCCGACGGCGTGCTCTTCGGCTCCGAGGTGAAGGCCATCCTGGCCCACCCCTCGGTCCGCCCGGTGGTCGACCTGGACGGGCTGCGCGAACTGCTCGCCTTCACCCGCACCCCCGGCATCACCCCCTACCGGGGCATCGTCGAGGTCCGGCCCGGGCACGTCGTCCGGGTCCGCCGCGAGGGCATCTCGGTGCGCCGCTACTGGGCACTGGAGGCGCGCGAGCACACCGACACCCTGGAGGCCACCATCGCCACCGTCCGGGCCCTGCTGGACGACATCGTCCACCGCCAGCTCGATTCGGACGTCCCGCTCTGCTCGCTGCTCTCCGGCGGCCTGGACTCCAGCGCCGTCACCGCCCTCGCCGCCCGGGTCCTACGGGCCGAGGGCGCCGGCCCGGTGCGCTCCTTCGCCGTCGACTTCGCCGGCCAGAGCGAGAACTTCCACGCCAGCGAGGTCCGGCCGACCCTGGACGGCCCGTACGCCCGGATGCTGGCCGAGCACGTCGGCGCCGACCACAACGTGATCGAGCTGGACGCCGCCGCGCTCACCGACCTCGCCCAGCGGGACGCCGTCCTGCGCGCCCGCGACCTGCCCGGCGGCTTCGGCGACATGGACATCTCGCTGCTGCTGCTCTTCCAGGGCGTGCGCCGCCAGTCCACCGTCGCCCTGTCGGGCGAGTCCGCGGACGAGCTGTTCGGCGGCTACCGCTGGTTCCACGACCCGAAGACCGTCGCCACCGACGACTTCCCCTGGGCGGTCTCGCTGACCGGCCTCGGCGGCCAGGGAACGGGCCCGCGCGAACACCTGCTCGACGCCGGCCTGCTCGCCGAGCTCGACCTGGCCGGCTACCGGCGGGCCCGCTACCGCGAGGCGCTCGCCGAAGTCCCGCACCTGCCGGACGCCGATCCGCTGGAACGGCGGATGCGCGAGATCTCGTACCTCCACCTGACCCGCTTCGTCTGTATCCTGCTCGACCGCAAGGACCGGATGAGCATGGCCAACGGCCTGGAGGTGCGGGTGCCGTTCTGCGACCACCGGCTGGTCCAGTACGTCTTCAACACGCCGTGGGCGATGAAGCACTTCGACGGCCGGGAGAAGAGCCTGCTGCGCGCGGCCGTCCGGGACGTGCTGCCGGCCGCCGTCGCCGACCGGGTGAAGAGCCCGTACCCGGTCACCGAGGACCCGCACTACCCGGCGCTGCTGCGGGCCGAGCTCGCCCGGCTCGCCGCCGAGCAGAAGTCCCCGGCGCTCGCCCTGCTCGACCGGCGGCGCCTCGCCGACGCGCTCGATCCGGACACCGACCCGCAGTCCGTCCGGCTGTCCGTCGACTTCGCGCTCGAACTGCACACCTGGCTGACGGACTACCAGGTGACGCTGGACATCTGACGGCGGGCCGCCCCGGGCGGCGCGGCGGCCCTGACGGCGGGCCGCTGCGCCGTTCGGGTGATCGATCCGGGTGGTCGATCCCGGGTGATCATCCGGAACCAACCCGCCGCGCCCGGGCGTCGGACGGTGCGGTAGCGTCGCCGACACCTCCCGAATGGCGGGCGATAACGCGGACTCCCGCCGGCGTGCCGTCAGGATGGGAGCGAACCGTCCACCTCGATCCGCCGGGGGATCACCTCATGCAACCGCGGGTATTCGCGATTCTCACCGCCCTGCTCCTGGGCGTCCTGGGCCTCGGGTCGGTGGCCGTCACCGACTGGTCGCCCGCGCCCGCCACCGCGGCGACGGCCCCGGCCGCCACCTCGGGCTCCGGCGCCGCCGCACCCGGCGTCGCACCGGCGGCCGCGAGCGCCACCCCGACCGGCGACCCGGCGGTGTGGACCCGCTCGACGCTGCGCAACAAGCTGATGGCCGAGATGGACGCCACCGACCCCGGCGTCGCGCTCGCCGACCTCGACAAGATCACCAAGGAGAAGCCGTACACCGTGCGCTTCTGCCACCCGATCGCGCACGAGCTCGGCCACGCGGCGGTCAAGCGCTTCAACGCCGACTTCCAGAAGGTCATCTCCTTCCCGCACGAGACCTGCGCGGCCGGCTACCTGCACGGCGCGGTCGAGGAGATGCTCAACGCCTCCGCCCAGCCCGAGGTCGACCTCCTCAAGCTCTGCGCGCCCAAGAACACCGGCCCGTGCATCCACGGCGTCGGCCACGGCACCATGTTCGTCGCCAAGCAGGACGTCCCCAAGGCGCGCGAGCTGTGCAGCAAGTTCCCCAGCGACCAGAACAAGATCCGCTGTTCCGAGGGGCTGTTCATGCAGCTCTTCGGCCCGGACGAGGAGGACGAGAAGGCCAAGGCGAACCTGCCCGCCGACAAGCTCGCCCAGGACCCGCTGTACCCGTGCAAGGACCAGCCGTCCCTGTTCCAGTCCGCGTGCTTCTTCTACGCCCCGACCTTCTACCTCTCCTCGCACGACTACCCGAACCACCCCGAGGTCTACGCCGACGCCCTCAAGTGGTGCCTCAACGGCAAGGCCAGCGGCGGGGCGACCGACTGCAGCCGCGGCGTCGGCTCGCGGACGATGAAGTACAACCTCGACCGCGAGGACTGGGCCGCCCAGCAGTGCGGCACCGCCGCCGACAGCTGGCAGCGCAAGGCCTGCGCCGAGGGCCTGGTCAGCTACTACACGGTGAACTACACCGACGACGGCGCGGCCGGCCGGCTCTGCGCCAAGATCACCAACAGGGAGATGCAGGGCTACTGCCGCTCCGCCAGCGGCCTGTCCAGCTCGCTCGACTGACCCCGCCCCCCGGCCGGGACCGACCGCCCCGTCTCACCTGGAGGGCCCGCGCCGCACGGCGCGGGCCCTTTCCGTAGGATCGGCCGACCGGTCCGCCGGACCGAACGATCAGGGTGCGCCGAGGACGCCGCGCCTCCCCCGCCCCTGGAGAGCCGCCACCATGACCACCGAGGACTTCCGCGCCGCCGCGCACACCGCCGCCGACCTCGTCTCCGACTACCTCGCCGAACTGCCCGGGCGCCCGGTCTGGCAGCCGATGGACGACACCGCCCGCCGGGCCCTGCTCGACGCCCCGCTGCCCGCCGACGGCCGCCCGCTCGCCGACCTCCTCACCGCCATCGGGCAGGACGTCCTCCCCCACCCGATGGGCAACGGCCACCCCCGCTTCTTCGGCTGGGTCAACTCCGCCCCCGCCCCCGCCGGAGTCCTCGCCACCCTCGCCGCCTCCGCCATGAACCCCAGCTCGGCCGGCGGCGACCACGCCGACGTCCACCTGGAACGCGCCGTGGTCCGCTGGATCGCCGAACTCGTCGGCTTCCCGCACCCGGCCGGCGGCGGCCTGCTCACCTCCGGCACCTCGATGGCCACCATCGTGTGCCTGGCCGCCGCCCGCAACCGCGCCGCCCGCCGGGCCGGCCGGGACGTCCGCGAGGACGGCCTGGCCGGTCTGCCGCCGCTGGTCGGCTACGTCACCGGCGAGACCCACTCCTGCGTCCGCAAGGCCGCCGAACTCCTCGGCCTCGGCAGCCGGCACCTGCGCACCGTCGCCACCGGGCCGGACGGCCGCATCGACCCCGCCGGACTGCGGGCCGCCGTCGAACGCGACCGGGCCGCCGGGCTGCTGCCCTTCCTGGTCGTCGCCTCGGCCGGCACCGTCGGCACCGGCGCCGTCGACGACTTCGGCCCGATCGCCGACCTCTGCGCCGAGCAGCGCCTGTGGCTGCACGTCGACGGCGCGTACGGGGCCTTCGGCAGGCTCGACCCGGCCATCGCCCACCGCTACGCCGGCCTGGAGCGCGCCGACTCCCTCGCCCTCGACCCGCACAAGTGGCTGGGCGTGCCCGTCGACTGCGGCTGCGCGCTGGTGCGCGACACCGAGGAACTGCGCGCCACCTTCAGCCTCGTCCCCTCCTACCTGCGCGACGAGGCGGCCGGCGCGCTCGGCTGGTTCTCCGAGTACGGCACCGAGCAGACCCGCCCGTTCCGCGCGCTCAAGGTCTGGGCCACCATCGCCCACAAGGGCCGCGACGGCATCGCCCGGGACATCGCCCGCTGCACCGCCCTCGCCCGTCGCCTCGGCGAACTGATCGAGGCGGACGGGGAGTTGGAGCTGCTGGCCGAGGTCCAGACCTCCATCGTCGCGTTCCGCCACCGCGCCCCCGGGCACGACGAGGCCGCCGTCGACGCCCTCAACCGCGAACTCCCCGCCGCCGTCCAGCGGCGCGGCCGGGTCTTCGTCACCGGAGCCCGTCTCGGCGACCGCGAGATGCTCCGGGCCTGCCTGCTCAACGCCGCCACCACCGAGGCCGACCTGGAGCTCCTGCTCACGGAGGTCAAGGCGGCGGCCGCGGACCTGCAACCGTAACGCGGGCCCGCCGGCCTTAACCACCAGGTCACGGCGGGTTCGTGGACAGGAAACACCCGTCGGGCAGGGTGCTGTCATGGAGCAGACGGAGCACACGGAGCACCCGACCATGCAGCCGACGCCCCCCCTCCCCCGGGCCCGACGACGCGGCGCCGGCACCCACCGCTGGCGCCGCGACAGCGTCGAACTCGCCGCCGTCTTCGTCTCGGTCACCGCGGCCGACCTGGTCGCCAAGATCGTCGTCCGCGGCCCCGACGGCCCGGTGGTCCTCGCCGCCGCCGCCCTCGCCCTCCTCGCCACCGCCCTCTTCCACACCTGGTGGTCCCAGCGCCACCACCCCCACTCCCCCGCGCCCCCGACCACCCTGTGGCGCGTCCGCACCGCCGCCCGCAGCACCCCCGACGGCCTGGCCCGCGTCCACACCGCCCTGGCCGACCAGCACGTCGCCGTCCTCTCCCGCCAGCCCCACCCCCTCCCCGGCACCACCGTCGACGAGCTCTACCTCCGCGCCCCCCACACCCTCACCCCCACCGACCTCACCACCCTCCTCGCCACCACCGGACACCCCCTCCTCGACACCCCCACCCGCATCGGCTGACCACGGCGCGACCACGGCGACGCGGCCGGCTCCCCGACACCGCTTCGCAGGAGGGGGTTCGACGCCCCTCCCGCGAGCCCGCCCGCCGCGCCCGGCTCAGGACTGCGGGCCTGACGCGGTGAGACGGTAGGCGGGCAGGCCCCGGCGGCGGATGAGGAATTCGGCGACTATCAGGTTGGGCAGCCAGCTGAGGAACGGGAGGGCGGCGTAGGCGTTGTCGAAGAGGCGCTCGCCGTCGACGTGCCCCTGGGCGGTGAGCGTCTGGAGGAGGATGAGGACGCCGAGCCAGGACCGGAGGGTGACGGCGGCGTAGGTGAGGGCGAAGCTGCGGATCATCCAGGCGCGGTGGCTCGGCAGGTCACGGTCGCGGACGGCGCGGTAGCCGCGCCAGGTGGTCCAGGCCCAGAGCAGGGCGAGCCCGCCGAAGCCGAAGAAGCCGTTGAAGGCGGCGGAGTTGAAGAACGCCATGACGAACGCGGCCAGGGATCCCACCGCGACCCCGAGGACGTAGACGCGGCCGGTCCAGCGGTGGACGGCGGGGGATCGCCGGCGCAGCGTGGTGGAGAACTGGAACGGGCCGACCAGCAGCGCGAGCGCGGCCGCCACGATGTGGACGTAGAAGGCGACTTGGACGGCCATCGGGCGCTCGGCGTAGGTGGCGGACACGCCGCCCTTCGACGCGGTGATGGGCAGGCCGGCCTGGGCGTACGTCCCCACGGCGTACCCGACGATCGCGAGCGAGGTCAGCAGGACGACGGTCCAGCGGACGCGCCCTCCCCTCCTGCTCGTCGGGGCGGTGGCGGGGGCGGTCGCGGCGCGGGCGGCGGTACTGGTCATCGGTGACCCCGATCGGCTGGAGGTGGGGCGGCATCACGTGCACGGTGCGCGTCGCGCGGTCGGCCGGCGCCCTGCTCGCGGCGCCCACCACCCCGGAACCGGGGCCTACCACCACGCTGTTCGAACCGCAGCCAGTGTGGCCGGGCCCGTGACCCCGGGCCATGGAGCGTCCCCCCGGGCCGGGAGGGGGGTTACCCCCACGACCCGACACGGCGTCAACCGGACGGCCTCCCACCGCGCGGGCACCGCCGCCGCCACGCCGGCCGCAACGGGCCCCGGGGTTCGTTACGCAGCCGATGGGCGGCCGTGACACGACCGGCCGGGGACCGCGACACGGGCCTCCTACCGTCATGGACGACGCACCGGCCACCCCGGCCGGAACGCGTCCATGACGAAGGAGAACACCGTATGAGCAGGAGCCGTACCCACCGCTCCCCCGCCCGCCGCGTGCTGGCCGTCTGCGCCCTGACCGGCGGCGCGCTGCTGACCGTCGTCACCGGCGGACAGGCCTTCGCCGACGGGACCCCGTCCGCCGCGCCTGCTGCGGGTGCCGGCGTGTCGGCCGCCCCCACCTCGACGCCCACCCCGGCCCGCCCCGCCCCGGCCGCCCCCTCGGTCGCGGGCAAGGACGCCGCTGTCACGCCCACCGCGACGCCCTCCGCCGGCACCGGTAGCGGCCCGGCCGCGCAGCCGGCCGACGGCAAGACCCAGGTCCGTGAGGTGCCCAAGGGCGCCGCCCAGGCCGGTGACGGATCCGGCGAGACCGACAGCAACGGCCTGATGCTGGCCGGTGGCGGGGCCGTCGCGGCCGTCGGCGCCGGCGCGCTGGGCTTCGCGATGCTGCGCCGCCGCTCCGGTGCGCGCGGCTGACACCGGCCCCGAGTCCGCCGGGCACCCCGGCGCCGTTCCCCCGCCCTTGACCGGGCGGGGAGGCGGCGCCGGGGGCCCGGCGGGTACCGGGGCCCCCGCGGGCGGCGGGCAGCCCGACAGCACGCCCGGCGCCGACGGGCCGGCCCGCCACGGCCGCTCGCACGGTGGCCGCAGCCGGCGGCGCCGCAAGGCCTCCCCCGGCCCGGGCACACTGCGCCGGACGGCGTTCGGTGCGGCGGGCCTGGCCTGCCTGGTCCTGGGCACCACCGTGGCACTGTCCGGCCGGCACACCCCGGTGGTGCGGGTCGAGCCCTCGGTGCACGGCAGTACGGACAACCCGGCGGCCGCGCCCTCGGGAGGCCCCGGAACCGCGGGGACCACAGGGACCGCCGGGAGCCCGGCCGGCGCACCGAAGCCGTTCGCCGCCTCGGCGCCGACCCGGCTGCTGGTCCCGGCCGCCGGGGTGGACGCCCCGGTGACCGGCCTCGGACTGAACCCCGACGGGACGGTCGAAGTGCCGGCCGCCGACCGGGCCGACGAGGTCGGCTGGTACCGCAACGGGCCGACGCCCGGGGAGGCCGGCCCCGCCGTCCTCATCGGGCACTACGACACCGCGCACGGCCCGGCGGTCTTCCACGGCGTGCCGAAGCTGCGGCCGGGCGACCTGATCCAGGTGCGGCGCGCGGACGGCAGCACCGTGGACTTCAAGGTCCGCTCGCTGCTCCAGGCCGCCAAGGACCGCTTCCCGACCGAAACGGTCTACGGTGACACTCCCGAACCCGCTCTCAGGCTCATCACCTGCGGCGGGCGGATCGGCTCGGACGGGCACTGGACGGACAACATCATCGTCCTGGCGGACCTGGCCGGTCCCGGCGCCGCGACCGGCTGAAGCCGCCGCGCCGTCGCCGTCGTCCCGGCCGTCGGGTCGTTTCGACTGTCGAACCGGCGCGGCGGCCGGGACGGCGGGACGGGAACCACCGACCGCCGTCCACGCGACCTACCACCGAGGCCGGTACGGGGACGAACCGGCGCATCGCCGCAGACCAGGAGGACGAGCACCGACCGTGGCAGCAGCATCCCCACCCCGCCGCCGGCCCGTCGCCGTGCCGGTGGCGGCCCTCGCCGCCCTGGCCGTCCTCGTGACGCTCGCGGCCCTGGCCCTCGGCCGTGCCACCCCCGGCGGGCTCCAGGACCACGGCGCCACCCAGCCGGTGGCCCCGCCGCTGGTGGCCCAGCCGCTCTGGCCCGACCTGGCGGCCTCCCCGCCGCCGCGCCCTCCCGCCACCGGCGCCGCGGCCGCCACGCAGGCCGCGCCGCAGCCCGTCCCGGACGTGACCGTCCCCGGGCACGACATCAGGACGGTCGACGTCCGCACCGTCCTCGCCAAGGACTCCACGGTGGGCCCGGAGGAGCGGCGCGCCCTGGACTCCTGCCCCGCCTGCGACGTCCGCAGCCCCGAGTTCCGTGACCTCACCGGCGACGGGCGGGACGAACTGGTCGTCGCCGTCGTCACCCCCGGGCCCGTGGTCCTGCACGTCTACCTGCTGGCCGACGACCGGCTGCTGCCCATCCTCCAGGTCGAGGTGCTCAAGGGGTTCAGCGCCGCGACCGTCGGATCCGACCTGTGGCTCTACGAGCCGACCGGCGCGTTCGTCCGGACCAGCAGCCACTACCAGTGGGACGGCGTCCGGCTCGGCCTGCTGGAGCGGAAGGTCGAGGACACCGGCCCGATCGCCGGCCCGGGCGGCGGACCCGCGAACGGCGGCGCACTGACGCCCACCGGCACGCCCAGCGCCGGCCCCGCCGTCTCCACCCGCGACGGCCGCTCATCCGCCCAGCCTCAGCCCGCCCTGCCCGGGGCCGGGGCCGGCGCCGCCCCCGGCGTGGGCGTCCCCTCCCAGAAGACGGCCGTCCCGGTCCCCGGCCGCCCGTCCTCGGCTCCCTCGGAAGCGAAGCCATGAACCCCGCAGCCGCGCCCGCCCACCCGCACATCCTGCTCGTCGAGGACGACGAGGTGATCCGGGAGGCCACCCGGATGGCCCTGGAGCGCTACGGCTTCCCGGTCACCACGGCCGCCGACGGCCTGGAGGGCCTGGAGGCCTTCCACGCCGTGCGCCCCGACCTCCTCCTGCTGGACGTCATGCTGCCGCTCCTCGACGGGGTCGGCCTCTGCCGCCGGATCCGGGAGGAGAGCCAGCTGCCGATCCTGATGATGTCGGCGCGCACCGACCCGGTCGACGTGGTGTCCGGTCTGGAGGCCGGGGCGGACGACTACGTCGTCAAGCCCTTCGAGAGCGCCGTGCTGGTCGCCCGGATCCGCACCGTGCTGCGCCGGGTGCGGGTGGTCCCGGCCGAACCCGCGCCGCCCGAGGGGCCGGTGGACCCCGCCGTCCCCGTCGCAGCGCCGGCCGCCGCCGTTCCCGCCACCGCCGTTCCCGCGGACGCCCCCTCCCCCGCGCTGCGCAGCTTCGACGGCATGCAGGTGGACACCGACAGCATGGAGGTGCGCGTCGACGGCCGCCTCGTCCCGCTCACCCCCACCGAGCTGCGGCTGCTGCTGGAGTTCACCGCCGCGCCCGGCATCGTGCTGGAGCGCTCCACCCTGCTGGAACGCGTCTGGGACTACGACTGGGGCGCCGACACCCGGGTGGTGGACGTCCACGTGCAGCGGCTGCGCGCCAAGATCGGCCCCGGCCGGATCGAGACCGTCCGCGGGTTCGGCTACAAGCTGCGGCGTCCGGCATGACCCTGCGCCGTCAGATCGCCACCGCCGTCGCCGCCATCGCCGTCCTGGTGGCGGTGGCCGTCGGCCTGCTGGTCCACCAGGCGATGATCCGTCAGCACGTGGACCAGGCCCGCGCCGCCGCGCTCGCCGCGCTCGGCTCGGCCGTGGACACCTACAAGCGCGGCGAGGCCACCGACCGGTTCGCCCTGGACGACCCGGCGCTGCCCGCGGGGCTGCGGACGCTCGCGGCCGGCGGCCGCGAGGGCTCTCTGCTCGCCGGCGGTCCGCAGGGCGAGTCGATGTGGGCGGCCCGACAGGTCCAGACCGGGGTGCTCTCCGTCCGGGTGGACTTCACCCAGGACCGGCAGGCGATCGCCGACCTCGACCGGATCATCCTGATCACCGTCGTCGCCGCCGTCTTCACCACGGTCCTGGCCGGCGTCCTGGTCGCCGACCGGATCAGCCGCCGACTGCGCACCGCGGCGACGGCCGCCCGGGGCATCGCCGCCGGCCGGACGGACACCCGGATCGGCGAGCTCGTCGACGGGAAGGACGAGGTCGCCGACCTCGCCGCCGCCGTCGACCTGATGTCCCGCACCCTGCACCAGCGGCTGGAGGACGAACAGCGCTTCACGGCGGACGTCGCCCACGAACTGCGCACCCCGCTCACCGGCCTGGTCACCGCGGCCGAGCTGCTCCCGCCCGGCCGCCCCACCCAGCTCGTCCAGAACCGGGTGCAGGCCCTGCGCTCGCTGGTCGAGGACCTGCTGGAGGTCTCCCGCCTCGACGCCGACGCCGAGATCCCGGACTTCGCCCCCGTCCCGCTGGAGCGGGCGGTGCGCCGCACCGTCACGCTCACCGGCCTGGAGGTCGACGTGGACGTGGACGTCGCCGCCGACCGCCAGGTCCGCACCGACCTGCGCCGCCTCGACCGCATCCTCGGCAACCTGCTGATCAACGCCCACCGGCACGGCACCGCGCCGATCCGGCTGCACGTCGACGGCCACCGGATCACCGTCCGCGACCACGGACCCGGCTACCCCGACGACCTGCTCGCCCGCGGCCCCCAGCGCTTCCGCACCAACGCCCCCGAACGCGGACGCGGCCACGGCCTCGGCCTCACCATCGCCACCGGCCACGCCCGCGTCATCGGCGCCGGCCTCACCTTCACCAACCACCCCGACGGCGGCGCCCTCGCCACCCTCACCCTGCCCGACGACCCGTCCCACCCCTGACCGCTCAACCGCGGCCGGGGCCTGAGGGCGGCCCCCGTACGGCCGCCGCTCAGTCGTCGCTTCGGCTGTCGTTCAGCTGTCGCTCGGCTGCACGACGCACGCCGAGTTCGCGAGCATCGACCCGAAGCCGCCGAGCAGCGTGGAGACGACCGCCTTGCAGGCGGCAGCCTCCTGGGGCGTCTTGGGCCCGTCGGCGGCGGCGGCCGGCTGGGCGAGGGCGATCGGCGCGGCCAGCAGCAGTGCGCAGCACGCCACGCCCAGTACGGACCGCTGCACGAGGGCGGACTTCTTCAGGAAGGACGACGGGAAGGACATGTGAGCCCCTTAGGGGGAGGTGGGATCGGCGAAAAGCCGAGCCATCCCTATCCGAACGGGCTCGCTCGTCCCCGGATTCTGCGCCATCCGTGAGCGTGTCCAGGTCAACAGTCCGGTCGGGGCCGGGCGATCGCCCCGCGCCCGTCGGCCACCCCGGTGCCCGAGCCCGGTCGGGCCCGGTCGGGCCCGGTCGGGCACCGTCGGGCACCGTCGAGCACGGTCGATGCCCCCGAAACATGGTCACGCTCCGGAACCGCCCAGGTCATTCCTGCGTTCACGATCACGTAACCGGCCGGAAGCGCGGCGTCGGTAGCGTCGGCGGCATGACGGCATCACGCACTCGCCCCGAACGGCTCTGGCACCGGCCTTTCCGCAGGTGCGACCGCAGGTGCGCGGCGCCCGAGGGCCATGCCGCCCGGCTGCCCGCGCTCACCGGGGGCCCGCTGCGGCCCGCCCGCCCGCACCCCCCGGTCGACCGGCCGCGAGCCGTGACGGACCCGGGCCGGGAGGCGCCGTCCCGGCTGACGCTGGCGGACGGGACGGCGCTGACGCTGCGCCCCGCCGGACCGGCCGACCGGGCCGCGGCCCTGGCGATGCACCACCGCTGCTCCCCCGCCTCGCTGCGGCTGCGCTACCACGGGCCCGTCCGCGACGCCGGCCGCTACCTGGACCACCTGCTGGACGCCCGGCACGGCCGCAGCCTCGCCGCGACGGCCGCCGACGGGCGGATCGTCGCCCTCGGGCACCTGATGTGGGACGACGACGAGGCGGAGCTGGCGGTGCTGGTCGAGGACGCCTGGCAGCGGCGCGGGCTCGGTCCGGCCCTGCTGCGGCAGCTGTCGGCGGCGGCCCGGGCGGCCGGTGTCACGACCGTGTACGCGGTGACCCACGCCTCCAACACCGGGCTGATCACCGCGATGCGCCGGCTGGCCGCGCCGCTGGACTTCCGGGCCGAGGACGGCACCCTGGTGATCACCGCCACGCTGACCGCGGACGAACCGGTCTCCTGCGCCCGCCCGGGCCGCTGATCTTTTCTTCACCACATCCTCACCCGGGAACCCCGAGGGCCCGGAGAGCGTCCCAAGCGGCGAAGGCCCCCTCCGTACACCGTCTTCCCCGACGATCCGTCAGGACGCCCGAGGCGGCGCCTCCGGCCGTGTCGCAGCAGGCTGCCTGGGGTCCGGATCGTCGAGCCGGGCGGCGGAGTCGGTAGGCTGGCCCCGTCCCCGCCGCCCGACGGCCCGTTAATCCGGACCCGGGTGGTGCCGCAGCAAGGAGGAACCACTGAGCATGGCAGGCACCGAATCGGAGCCCACAGGCGCACGCGACGCCTCGCTGCCGGCCCGCGCCAAGATCGCGGTCACGGCCGGTCGGGTCGCTGCCGCCGTGTCCCGCAAGGCCGGACGCGGAAGCGGCTCGGTGATCGGCGGCAAGGTCGCCCTGAGGCTCGACCCCGACCTGCTCGCCACCCTCGCCGACCACCTCGACGTCGTCCTGGTCAGCGCCACCAACGGCAAGACCACCACGACCCGCCTGATCGCCGAGGCGCTGCGCGCCGCCGGCCCGGTGGTCTCCAACGCCCTGGGCGCCAACATGCCGGCCGGCATCACCTCCGCCCTGGCCGGCGGCTCGGACGCCCGCTTCGGCGTGATCGAGGTCGACGAGAAGTACCTGGCGGGCGTCGCCCGCGACACCCGCCCCAAGGCGATCGCCCTGCTCAACCTCTCCCGCGACCAGCTCGACCGCGCGGCCGAGACCCGGATGATGGCCGAGAAGTGGCGCGAGGGCCTTCAGGACACCGAGGCCGTGGTCATCGCCAACGCCGACGACCCGCTGGTGACCTGGGCCGCCTCCTCCTGCAAGAAGGTGGTCTGGGTGGCCGCCGGGCAGGCCTGGAAGGAGGACGCCTGGTCCTGCCCCGCCTGCGGCGGCGTGATGCAGCGCCCCGGCGACGACTGGTTCTGCCAGGAGTGCGGCTTCCGGCGCCCCAACCCGCACTGGGCGCTCCAGGGCACCCACGTGATCGACCCGCAGCGCGGCGCCTGGCCGATCCAGCTCCAGCTGCCCGGCCGGGCCAACCTGGCCAACGCCACCAGCTCGGCCGCCGTCGCCGCCGTGTTCGGCGTCTCCCCGCAGGTCGCGCTGGAGCGGATGCGCTCGGTCACGGCCGTCGCCGGCCGCTACGACGTCGTCCAGTACCAGGGCCGGGACATCCGACTGCTGCTGGCCAAGAACCCGGCCGGCTGGCTGGAGACCTTCTCGCTGATCGACGGCCCGCCCGCGCCGGTGATCCTCTCCGTCAACGCGCTCGACGCCGACGGCACGGACACCTCCTGGCTGTGGGACGTCGACTACGAGCGCCTCGCCGGGCACCCGGTGTTCGTGATGGGGCAGCGCAAGCTGGACCTGGCCGTCCGCCTGGAGGTCGCCGGACTGCAGTTCCACGTCGTGGACACGCTGGAGCAGGCCGTCCGGATGGCCCCGCCCGGCCGGATCGAGGCCATCGCCAACTACACCGCCTTCCAGCAGCTGCGGAAGGTCGTGGCCGGCTGATGCCGCGCCTGCAGCCCCATCTGATCGTGACGGAAGGCCTTCGAGGATGAGTGAGAGCAGCCTGCGCGTGGTCTGGGTCTACCCGGACCTGCTCAGCACCTACGGCGACCGCGGCAACGCCCTGGTCGTGGAGCGCCGGGCCCGCCAGCGCCATCTCAACGTGACCCGGATCGACGTCCGCTCCGACCAGGCGGTCCCCACCAGCGGCGACATCTACCTGATCGGCGGCGGCGAGGACCGTCCGCAGCGGCTCGCCGCCGAGCGGCTGCGCAACGACAGCGGCCTGATCCGGGCCTCCGAGAACGGCGCGATCATCTTCGGCGTCTGCGCGGGCTTCCAGATCATGGGCCACGAGTTCGTCAACGACCTCGGCGAGCGCGAGCCGGGCCTCGGCCTGCTCGACGTCTGGACCACCCGCGGCGACGGCGCCCGCTGCGTCGGCGACGTCCTCGCCGACGTCGACCCGCGCCTCGGCCTGCCGCAGCTGACCGGCTTCGAGAACCACCAGGGCGTCACCCACCTCGGCCAGGGCGTCCAGCCGCTGGCCACCGTGACCGCCGGCCGGGGCAACGGCACCGGCGACGGCACCGAGGGCGCCTGGCGGGACACCGTGTTCGGCACCTACCTGCACGGCCCGGTGCTGGCCCGCAACCCCGCCGTGGCCGACATGCTGATCAAGCTGGCGCTGGACGTCAACGCCCTGCCGCCGGCCGACACCACCTGGTACGACGCGCTGCGCGCCGAGCGCATCGCCGCCACGACGCGCCCCGCGTAGTACGTCCGACCCGCCCCGGAGCCCGGGTGCCCGCGATGCGGTCACCCGGTTCAGGGGCGGCCCCGGACGTACCACAATGGGGCTGCCTACTGCACACCCTCCTCGGCAGCAGGCTGCACTTCCGCGCGGGGGCGCCGACGGCGCCGCTCCCGCGTCGGCTCCTGCCCGGCCGGACCAGGGGCCGTATGCTCGACTTCGCGGCCGTTTTCGGGCGTTCTGTCCGGATCGGCCGGTCCTTCACCCCGCGGCCACCTCCCCGCCACTCCGGCGTGGGAGCGCCCCGCTACGGTGACGGCTCGTCGTCCCAGCCTGTAGTCCGGCCGTTCCTCGGTTCTGCTCGGGAGTTGCAAAGCTAATGCGTATCGGAGTGCTGACCAGCGGCGGTGACTGCCCCGGCCTGAACGCGGTGATCCGTTCCGTGGTCCACCGGGGGGTGGTCGACCACGGCGACGAGATCATCGGTTTCCAGGACGGCTGGCGCGGTCTCCTGGAGGGCGTCCACCGGCCGCTCACCCTCGACTCGGTGAGCGGCATCCTGGCCCAGGGCGGCACGATCCTCGGCTCGTCCCGGGTCCAGCCCAGCCACCTGCGCGACGGCGTCGAGCGCGCCAAGCGACTGTGCGCGGACCTCGGCATCGACGCGGTGATCCCGATCGGCGGCGAGGGCACCCTCAAGGCCGCCAAGCTGATGAGCGACGCCGGACTGCCGGTGGTCGGGGTCCCGAAGACCATCGACAACGACATCGCCTCCACCGACGTCACCTTCGGCTTCGACACCGCCGTCTCGGTCGCCACCGAGGCGCTGGACCGGCTGAAGACCACCGCCGAATCCCACCAGCGGGTCATGGTCGTCGAGGTCATGGGCCGGCACACCGGCTGGATCGCGCTCAACGCGGGCATGGCGGCCGGCGCGCACGCCATCGTCGTCCCGGAGCGGCCGTTCCACATCGACAAGCTGACCGCCGTCGTCCGCGAACGCTTCGACCGGCAGAAGAAGTTCGCCATCGTGGTCTGCGCCGAGGGCGCCAAGCCCGAGCCCGGCACCATGCACTGGGAAGAGGGCACCAAGGACATCTACGGCCACGAGCGGTTCACCGGCATCGCCACCCAGCTCTCCCGCGAGCTGGAGCACCGCCTCGGCAAGGAGGCCCGCCCGGTGATCCTCGGCCACACCCAGCGCGGCGGCACCCCGACCGCGTACGACCGGGTGCTCGCCACCCGCTTCGGCTGGCACGCCATCGAGGCCGTCCACAAGGGCGCGTTCGGGCACATCACCGCGCTGCAGGGCACCGACATCAACCTGGTGCCGATCGCCGAGGCCGTCGCCGAGCTGAAGACCGTCCCGCAGGAGCGCTACCTGGAGGCGGAGACGGTCATCTGACCTCCCCCGCCCCGCCGAGGGCCCGGACCGCTACCGGTCCGGGCCCTCGTGCGTCCGACGGGCGCCCCTGCGACGGCCCCGCTAGCGTGGCCGGTGGAGCGGACCACTCGTGGAAGGGCAACCGATGGAGATCCTCGCGTACGGGGTGCAGGCCGACGAACGGCCGCTGCTGGAACAGGCCTTCGCCGGCCGGCACGGGCTGCGCTGCCTGAGCATGTTCCTCAACCGCGACACCGCCCCGCTCGCCGCCGGCTACCCGGCCGTCAGCAGCAGCGTCAACGCCGTCCTCGACGCCGGGACCCTCACCGCCCTCGCCGCCGGCGGCACCAAGCTGATCGCCCAACGCTCCACCGGCTTCAACAACATCGACCTCGACGCCGCCGCCGACCTCGGCCTCACCGTCGCCCGGGTCTCCCACTACAGCCCGTACTCGGTCGCCGAACACGCTTGGGCCCTCGCCCTGGCCGTCAACCGCCGCCTCACCCGCGCCGCCAACCGCTCCCGCGAGTTCGACTTCCGCCTCGACGGCCTCCTCGGCCGCGACATCCACGGCATGACCGTCGGCGTCGTCGGCACCGGCAAGATCGGCGAGTGCTTCACCCGGATCGCGGCCGGCTTCGGCACCCACCTCCTCGGCTGGGACATCGCCCGGAACCCGGCCTGCCTCGACCTCGGCATGACCTACACCGAACTGCCCGAACTCCTCACCCGCGCCGACCTGATCAGCCTCCACGTCCCCCTCCTCCCCGCCACCCACCACCTGATCAACGGCGGCGCCCTGGCCCGGATGAAGGACGACGCCATCCTCGTCAACTCCAGCCGCGGCGGCCTCATCGACAGCGCCGCCCTCGTCGAAACCCTCCGCGCCGGCCGCCTCTCCGGCGTCGGCCTTGACGTCTACGAAGAAGAAACCGGCGTCTTCTTCACCGACCGCTCCATCGAAGGCATCACCGACGACGTCCTCGCCCGCCTCGTCACCTTCCCCCAAGTCCTCGTCACCAGCCACCAGGCCTACTTCACCCACACCGCCGTCGGCCAGATCATCGACGCCACCACCCGCAACATCGACGACTACGCCGCCGGCCGCACCAACGAGAACACCCTGGTGCCGAGGAGCTGACCCGTCGGCGGAGGGGGTGGCCCGGAGGGGGCGGCGCGGTGGTGTTCAGCCGTGTTTGGACTCCGGGAGGCGGGCGCAGGGGGCGCCGTCCGGGGTGCCGGGGGCGGTGGTGTCCCAGGTTCGCAGGGCCGTGAGGGCGGCGGCGCGGGCGGGGGCCGTCGGGCGGACGCCCTCCGGGGCGAGCAGGAAGTCGGCGACCGGGGTGAGCAGCAGGGTGGCGGGGCCGGCCGGGAGGAGGCGGGCCTCGTCCCACTGGTGCCGGATGACGGTGCGGCGCAGCAGGGTGCCGTGCCGCGGCCGGAGCGGGCGGGCGAGGGATTCGCGGCGGCGGAGTTCGGGGGCGACCTCGGCCTCCAGGACGGTGCGCACGCCCGCCAGGGAGCCCAGCGGCACGTGTTCGGCGGCGAGGTCGAGCAGCGCGACGGCCTCCGGGGCGAGCCGGTAGGCGGCGACCACGGCGGCGGTCTCGACGGGTTCGAAGGACTGCCGGCCCAGGCGGGCCACGTCGATCACGTCGCCCGCCCGGAAGGCGCGGCCGAGGCCCTCCTCCGCGAGGGCGATCAGGCACTCGACGTGGTCGTCGGCGGCCAGGTAGGGCCGGACCGGGACGGTGGCGAGGTCGCCGGTGAGCGCGGCGGTACCGAGCCGGACCTGGTACCACGGGTCGAGCAGCGGGTCCTCGGCCGGCCAGCGCAGGGTGACGGAGGTGTGCCGGGGGCGCTCGCCGATCAGGGTGACCTCGACGGACTCCACCGGGTGTTCGGTGACCAGCCGGCTGACGGCCTGCCAGAGCGCGGCCTCGGTGGGGCTGACGAGGGTGAGCTCGCCCAGCGGCCGGGGCAGGTCGGGCGGGTAGTAGCCGGCCAGCGGGAGGTCGCGGATCGGGCGCACCCCGGTGGCGTCGGCGAGGTCGCGGGCGATCCGGGCGTAACACTCGGCCCGGTCGCGGGCGCGCTGGAGTTCGGCGCGGGCGTGCTCGCCCATCCGGACGTCCTCCCGGACGAGCGCGGCGAGCACCAGGTAGGGGAGGTCGCGGGCGCCGCGGGCGCGGTGGAGCAGTTCGACCGGTCCGGCGACCGGGTCGACGTCGAGCAACCGGTAGAGCAGGTCGGTGTTCACTGGCGTCGGCCTCCGAGAAACTGTGGTGGTCGCCCGGGCGGCGGCACCCGGGGGGTGTGGCGGGCCCGGCGGGTCGTACCGGGCCGACAGCTGGGCCACACCAGTGATTGTGGCGGTGGGCGATCAACACCGGATCACTACGGGGTCGACGATCTCTCGACAGTCCACCGGCTGGCGTGGGTTGATAGTGACTCATCAATCGGGGGGCAGACGCGTGCGTGGGCGGGGGCGGGCACATGAAGCGGGCAGGTGCACGAATGGGTGATTTCCGGTTCTCGGTGCTGGGGTTGATGAGAGCGCAGCGCGGCACGACCGTGCTGAAGGTCGGCAGTCCCCAGCAGCAGGCGATGCTGGCGGTGCTGCTGCTCCGTCCGGGGCACGGCGCGAGCGCCACGGACCTGATCGACGCCCTGTGGGGTGAGGAGCCGCCGAGCACCGCGGTGACGACGGTGCGGACGTACGCCTGGCGGTGGCGCAAGATCCTGCACGGCGACGAGCCGGACGCGCCGACCGTGCTGACCTCGGTCGGGGACGGCTACCGGCTGGTGCTGCCCAAGCACTCCGTGGACGCGGCGCAAGGCGAGGAGCTGGCGGCGCAGGCCGAGCGCACGGCGGCCGCCGGACAGCCGCAGCAGGCGCGTGACCTGCTGAACCAGGCGCTGGAGCTGTGGCAGGGCGAGCCGCTGGCCGGCATCCCCGGCCCGTTCGCGCAGCGGCAGCGCCAGCGGTTGCAGGAGCTCCGGCTGACCCTGCTGGAGGAACGGATCGCCCTGGACCTGACGCTGGGCCGCTTCTCCCGGTGCATCCCGGAGCTGACCGCGCTGACCACCGAGCACCCGCTGCACGAGCGGGCGTACGGGCTGCTGATGCGCGCGCTGTACCAGGCCGGGCGGCAGGCGGACGCGCTGGCGGTGTACCGGAGCGTGCGTCAGTTGTTCCTGGACGAGCTGGGGGTGGAGCCCGGGGCCGACCTGGACCAGCTGCACCGGCGGATCCTGGAGGGCGACCTGTCGCTCGCCGCCCCGGCGCCGGCCGTGGCGCTGCTCTCCGGCCCGGTGAAGCCGGCCGGGCCCGGGCCCGCGGCGCAGGATCCACCGGACGGCCCCGCGGTGGTGAGTGCGCCCGCCGCGCCCGCCGGCACCACCACGGCGTCGCCCAGGCCGGCCCAGCTGCCGCCCGACGCGGCGGACTTCACCGGCCGCACCGTCCTGGTCGAGCGGCTGGGCGAGGCCCTCGGCGCCCCGGACCAGCAGGCGCTGGTGATCGCGACCGTGGTCGGCATGGGAGGGGTCGGCAAGACCGCGCTGGCCCTGCACGTCGCCCACCGGGCCCGCGACTCCTACCCCGACGGGCAGCTCTACGTCGACCTGCGGGGCGCCGACACCACGCCGGCCGACCCGGAGGCGGTGCTCAGCAGCTTCCTGGTGGCGCTCGGCGTGCCGGTCGACGGAGTGCCCGACGGGCTGGACGCCCGCTCGGCGCTGTTCCGCTCGGTGGTCGACGGCCGGCGGCTGCTGCTGGTGCTCGACAACGTCCACGACACCGCGCAGATCAGGCCCCTGCTGCCGGGCGCGGTCGGCTGCGCCGTGCTCACCACCAGCCGTACCCGGCTCTCGGGCCTGCCCGCGTCCGTCCAGGCCGACCTCGGCGTGTTCGAGCCGGCGGAGGCGCTCGAACTGCTGGGCCGCACGATCGGCGCCGAGCGGCTGGCCGCCGAGCCGGAGGCCGCCCGGGAGCTGCTGCTCGTCTGCGGCCACCTGCCGCTCGCGGTGCGGATCGTCGCGGCCCGGCTCGCCGCCCGGCCGAGCTGGACGGTCCAGACGCTGGGCCGCCGGCTGGCGGTCGAACGGCGGCGGATCGACGAGCTGCGCATCGGCGACCTGGCGGTGGAGGCCGCCTTCGAACTGAGCTACCGCCAGTTGACGCCCGCCCAGGCCCGGGCGTTCCGGCTGGCCGCCTCGGTGGACGGCCCGGACATCGGGCTGCCCGCCGCGGCCGCCCTGCTGGACCTGGACGAGTACGACGCCGAGGACCTGCTGGAGTCCCTGGTGGACGTGGCGATGATGGAGTCGCCGTTCCCCGGCCGCTACCGCTACCACGACCTGCTGCGGGCCTTCGCCCGGCGGCGCCCGGACCACCCGGGCGCGGCCGTGGAGGCCCGTGACCGGCTGCTGGACCACCTGCTGGCCACCGCGTGCGCGGCCTTCCAGCACGCCGTCCCGGGGGATCCGGCCGCCGGTGCGCTCGGGCCGGCCCGCAGCGCGGGCGTGGACCTCGGCGGCCCGGACGGCGCCCGGGCCTGGGCCGAGGCGGAGGGTTCCGGGGCGATCGCGCTCGCCGCCCAGGTGGCGTGCTGGACCGTCGCGGACGACACCGCGCCGGCGCCGGCCGACGGCGCGGCACCGGACCCGTTGCGCGCCGCGATCGACCTGCTGATCGCGCTCACGCCGTTCGTCCTCGCCCCGCCCAGCCGCCAGCTCGCCAGTACGGCGGAGGCCCTGGCCGCCGCCGCGGACCATCACGCCGACCACCGGGCAGCTGGTCGGGCGCACTTCCTCCGCGGCAACGTCGCCCTGGCCGCCACCCGGTTGGAGGAGGCCGAGGCGGCCTCCCGGCTGGCGGTGGCCGCCTCCCGCTCGGCAGGCGACACGGTGATCCTGCGCCAGGCGCTGAACGACCTCGGCCTGGTCTGCCAGTTCCTCAGCCGCTACGACGAGGCCGTCGGGCACTACGACGAGGCGCTGCTGCTGGCCCGCGAACTCGGACACCGCTCCGGGGCGCTGGTGACGACGGTGAACGCCGCGCTGGCCCGGGTGCGCAGCGGGCGGGCCGCCGAGGCCGTGCCGATCTGCCACGAGGCGCTGGCCGAGCTGCGGACCCGGCACGACGATCCCGGCCGGGCGTACACGCTGTACGTGCTGGGGCTGGCGCTGCACGGGCTGGGGCGGCACGAGGAGGCCGTCACCTGGTTCGGCGAGTGCCTGGCGGTGGCCTCGGCGGCCGGGCTGCGGGCCCGGGCCGCGCACGCCCGCTACCGGATGGCGGACAGTCTGCGCTCGCTGGGCCGGACGGACGAGGCGCTGGAGCACGCCGGGCAGGCGCTGACGCTGTGCGAGGAGCTGGGGGCCGAGCGGGACCAGGGTCAAGCGCTGGTGGTGCTGGGCCGGACGCTGGCGGACCTCGGGCGGGAGGCCGAGGCGTGGGGCCGGCTGCGGGAGGCGCATCGGATCTTCGTCCGGCTGGGGCTGCCGGAGGCGGAGGAGGTGGCGGGGCTGCTGCCCCGGGGGGAGGGTCTGAACCCTTCGGCCGCTACGGCTGCTGCGGCTGCTGCGGCTGCTGCGGCTGGTTCGACTGCTACGGCTGCTGCGGCTCCGTCGACGGCGACGTCATCGGCTCCGTCCGTCCCGGATGGGCGTCGGGGCGGTGGCCGGGGAGCGTCGGGCGCTCCGGTGACGAGCTGCGGGCCGGGCCGCTGATGAGCTGATGACCAGCTACTGAAGAATCGATCCTGCCGCTTTTTGTCGCGGTCAGGAGCCGGTGCTGTTCCAGTCGCCGGTGCTGCCGTGGACGGTGCCGGTGGGGCTGGGCTGGGCGGGGGTGGGCGTCGGCGTCGCGTCGCCGCTCACCACCGTCGCCGTCCCGGTGCCGGCCGTCTCCGCCACGGCGGCCGTGGCGGAGAGGCCGGCGCCCAGGGCGGCGACCACCCCGAGACCGACCGTGAACAGCCGGAGGCGGGTGGGGGTGGTGGCCGGACGCTGCGTCATCTCTGGTGCTCCCTTGGCTCGCTTCCCTGGTGGGAAGGGCTTCCGTCGTGGTGTGCCACCAGTCTGGCCGGGAGCGTTCAACGGCGGATCTACAGCCGAGCACCACTGATCACGGCCGCCCGCCGAGACCGTCGTTCAGGCCGTCGTCGAGGCCGCCGTTCAGGCCGCCGTTCAGGCCGCCGTTCAGGCCGCCGTTCAGGCCGCCGTTCAGGCCGCCGCGCGGATCTCCAGGGTGCAGCACTTGACGCTGCCGCCGCCCTTGAGCAGCTCGCTGAGGTCCATCCCGATCGGCCGGAACCCGCGTTCCCGCAGCCGCGCGGCCAGGCCGACGGCCGCCTCCGGCAGCACCACGTGCAGGCCGTCGCTCACCGCGTTGAGGCCGAACACCGCCGCGTCGGCGCCGTCCACCAGCAGGGCGTCGGGGAACAGCCGGCGCAGGACGGCACGGCTGCCGGCCGAGAAGGCCTCCGGGTTGTACATGATCTCGTCGCCGTCCAGGACGGCGAGCGCGGTGTCCAGGTGGTAGTAGCGCGGGTCGATCAGCTCCAGGCCGATCACCGGGCGCCCGAAGAACTCCTGGGCCTCCGCGTGCCCGTCGGTCACGCTGCGGAAGCCCCGCCCGGCCAGCACGGAGCCCGCGGTCAGCAGCAGGTCCCCCTCGCCCTCGTTGACGTGCTCCGGATCGAGCGTCTCGAAGCCCCGGGCGCGGAACCACTCCAGGTAGGCCGGGCCCTCGGCGGCGCGCTCGGCGTTGCGGAAGCGGGCGCCGAGCACCTTGCCGTCCACCACGGTGGCGCCGTTGGCGGCGTAGACCATGTCGGGCAGGCCCGGGATCGGGTCGATCAGGTCGACCCGGTGACCGAGCTCCTGGTAGAGCGCGTACAGCCGCTCCCACTGGGCGACGGCGAGGTCGGTGTCGACCGGCTTCGCCGGGTCCATCCACGGGTTGATCGCGTAGGTGACCTCGAAGTGGGTCGGACGGCACATCAGGTAGTGGCGCGGGCGGGAGGTGCGGGTCATCGGAGGCTCCAGGGGTCGGGAGGGAAGGCCACGTCAGGTCAGGTCAGGTCAGGTGCGGGCAGGGCGGGTGGTTCGGGTGCTGCGGCGGTCCGGTCAGGAGACGGGACGCCCGGGGCGTTCGGGCAGCTCGGGCAGTTCGGGCCGCTCGGGGAAGTCGCGCAGGCCCCGCAGCGGGCTCGCCAGCAGCACCCCGCCGGCGGAGAGCAGCACGCCCGCCATGATCCAGATGGTGGTGCGGGCGCCCAGCGCCTCGCCGAGCCAGCCGCCGGCCAGGGCGCCGACGGGGATCGCGCCGTAGTTGAGGGTCGCCGCGCTGGCCCGGATCCGGCCGATCATCTCCGGCGGGCAGTAGGCCTGGTTGAAGCTTCCCGCCAGCACGTTCCCGGCGATCACCCCGCCCACCGCGACGGCCCAGGCGAGCGCGCACACCGCCAGCGGCAGCCGCTCCCCCGCGAGCGGCAGCAGCAGGATGAACGGCGCCACCACCAGCTCGCAGAGCAGCAGTCCGCGCGCGCTGCCGAGCCGGCGGGCGATCCGCCGGGCCATCGTCGCCCCGGCCAGGCCGCCGATGCTGACCACCGCGAACACCAGGCCCACCGCGCCCGGTTCGACGCCGACCGACCGGATCAGGAACACCGTCTGCACCGCCTGGATGCCGTTCAGCCCCAGGTTGCCGACGGCGCCGAACAGTGCCAGCGTCCGCAGGTACGGGTCGTGCGCCAGGAAGCGCACCCCGTCGCCGATCTCCCGCAGGAGGCCGCGCCGCGCGGACCGCGGCGGCGGCTGCTCGACCGTCCGGATCCGGCTGACGCAGATCGCGGAGACCACGTAGCTGACGGAGTCCGCGAGCAGCCCGCTGGCCGCGCCGAACGCCTGCGCCAGCAGACCGGCCACGCCCGGCCCGGCGATGTCGGCCGCGGAGGCGCCGGAGCGCAGCTTGACGTTGCCCTCCAGCAGGTCCTCCTTGCCGACCAGGGTCGGCAGCACGGCCCCGTAGGCGGTGGAGAAGAACACCTTCACCGCCCCGGTGAGCAGGGCCACCACCACCAGCTGCGGCATGCCGAGCACGCCCAGCCAGCCGGCCACCGGAACGCTCGCGAACAGCAGGAGCAGCAGCAGGTCGCAGACCAGCATCACCCGCAGCCGCGGCCAGCGGTCCACCCAGGCGCCGGCCGGCAGGCCGAGGAACAGCCAGGGCAGCCAGGCGGCCGCGTTCAGCACACCGACCGCGAGCGGGCCGGCGTCCAGCGTGACGACGGCGACCAGGGCCAGTGCCACGCTCCCGACGGCCGTGCCGAGACCGCTGGAGGTCTCACCGATCCAGAGCCGGCGGAAGTCGGCGTGGGCCCACAGGCCCCACCGGCCGCGGGACGGTCCGGTCGGCGGTGCGGCGGGTGCGGGGACGGTGGTGGTCATCGCGGATCACACTCCAAGCTTCTCGGCGAGCACGGCGGCGATCCGTGCGAGGGACTCCGGACGGGTCAGGTCGCCGTGCCCGCAGGCCAGGCGGTGGCTCTCGATCCGGCCGTCCAGGTAGGGCCGCCAAGCCTGCTCGTACGGCCAGTCGGCGGGCTTGTCGAGGGTGGCGCCGAAGAACACGGCGTCGCCCCGGTACTGCTCGGGCAGGTGCTCGGCCATCAGCTTGCGGTGCCGGTCGAACACCTCGGGCAGGACGTCCGCGGCCTCGCCGAGCACGGCCGCCAGGTCGGCCTGGCCGCTGCCGTCCGCCGGATCGTAGCCCAGCGAGCGCAGCAACTCGGCCAGCGTGTCGGCGGGTTCGGTGGTGGGCGGGGCGGCGTCCGTGCGGGCCGCCGGGGCGCCGTCCAACAGGGCCAGCAGGCCGACCGGCGCGCCCTCGGCCCGCAGCCGGACCGCCATCTCCTGGGCGACCACCGCACCGAAGGACCAGCCCAGCAGGTGGTACGGGCCGGACGGGTGCACCGCGCGGATCTGCCGCACGTAGTCCTCGGCGATCTCGGCGACGCTGGCCGGCGCCCCGCCGCGCAGGCCGCGGGCCTGGAGGCCGTACACCGGCAGCTCGGGGTCGAGGTGGCGCAGCAGCCCGGAGTAGACCCAGCTGATGCCGGCCGCCGGGTGGACGCAGAACAGCGGGGCCCGGTCGCCGCCGGTGCGCAGCGGCAGCAGGACGTCCAGGGCGTCGGCCGCCGGGCCCTGGTCGAGCCGGCGGTCGAGCCCGGCCACGGTCGGCGCCTCGAACAGCGCCCGCATGCCGAGGTCGACGCCGAGGGCGGTGCGGATCCGGGAGAGCAGCTTCATGGCGAGCAGGGAGTGTCCGCCGAGGTCGAAGAAGCCGTCGTCGATGCCGACCCGGTCCAGGCCGAGGGTCTCGGCGAACAGCGTGCACAGCAGGCGCTGCCGCGGGGTGCGGGCCGGGCGGCCGGCCGGCAGGGCGGCGAAGTCCGGTGCGGGCAGGGCCCGGTGGTCGACCTTGCCGCTGCCGGTCAGCGGCAGGGCGGGCAGCGCGACGAAGGCGGCGGGCACCATGTGGGCGGGCAGGGACTCGGCGGTGAAGGCCCGCAGCCCGGCCGGGTCGAGCGGACGGTCGGTGACCAGGTAGGCGACCAGCCGGGTGCCGCTGTCGTCCGGGCGGACGACGGCTGCGGCGACCTCCGGGTGGCGGGTCAACGCCTGCTCGATCTCGCCGAGTTCGATCCGGAAGCCGCGGATCTTCACCTGGTCGTCGGTGCGGCCCAGGTACTCGATCCCGCCGTCGCGGCTGCGGCGGACCAGGTCACCGGTGCGGTACATCCTCGTACCCTCGGCGAACGGGCTGGCGACGAAACGCTCCGCCGTGAGGGCCGCGCGGCCCAGGTAGCCCCGGGCCAGACCGGCCCCCGCCAGGTACAGCTCCCCCGGGACACCGGCCGGCACCGGGTTCAGGTGCTCGTCCAGCACGTACCCGGCAGTCCCCGCGACCGTCCGGCCGAGCACCGGCCGGTCCGTGCCGTCGAGCGGCTGCACCAGCGCGTCCACGGTGGACTCCGTCGGACCGTACAGGTTGTACGCCCGGGTCCCCGGCGCCTCCCGCAACCGCGTCCACAGCGCCTGACCGACGGCCTCACCCCCCAGCAGGACGAGCTTGGGGGCGGGGGCGTCGAGCAGTCCCTCCTCGACCAGTTGGGCCGCGAAGGACGGGGTGGAGTTCACCACGTCGAGGCCGTGCGTGCCGACATGGCGGACCAGGGCGGCCGCGTCGAGGCGCAGGTCGTCGCCGATCAGGTGCAGCTCGTGCCCGGCGACCATCCACAGCACGCCGTCCCACGAGGCGTCGAAGCACAGCGAGGCCGTCAACGCGACCTTCCGCCGCTCCTCACCCGCCATCAGCTCCATGCGGTGGCCGGCCAGCAGCGCCGCGATACTCCCGTGCGACACCACCACCCCCTTGGGGCGACCGGTCGAACCCGAGGTGTAGATCACGTACGCCGCGTCCGCCGACTCCAGCCGACGGCTCGGGCTCCCGTCCGGGCCGGGCGTATCCGTGACGTCCAGGACGGACAGCCCGGCAAGCACCTCCGGCAGCGGCCAGCGCCCGTCGCTCAGCACCAGCACCGGCGCCGCGTCCTCCAGCGTGTAGGCCGTCCGCTCCGCCGGGTACGACGGGTCCAGTGGCAGGTAGGCGCCGCCGGCCTTGAGCACCGCCAGCAGCCCGACCACCGACTCCGCCGAACGCGGGAGGGCGAGGGCAACCACCGATCCGGGGGCGACCCCGGCGGCGATCAGCCGGTGCGCCAACCGGTTGGCCCGCGCGTCCAGCTCCGCGAAGGTCAGCGCGGTGCTCCCGTGGACCAGCGCCACCGCCTCCGGAGTCGCCACGGCCTGAGCCTCGAACACGGCCGGAACCAACGGCACCTCCGCCGCCAACGGCACCATGCCATCCAGCAGTTCGGCCCGCTCGGCCGGGGACAGCAGTTCCGCCCGGCCGATCGGCCGGTCCGGCCCGGCCGCCACGGCCGCCAGCAGCCGGCCGAGCCGGAGGGCGATCGCCTCGACCGTCTCCCGGTCGAAGAGGTCGGTGGCGAAGTCGATCACGCACTCCAGACCGGCCGGGGCGCCGTCCGCGTCGAAGGACTCGCCGATGCCGACGCTCAGGTCGAACTTGGCGACCGCGCCGCCGGACGGCTCGACGGAGACGTCCAGACCGGCCGCGTCGAGCGGCGCCGCGTCGCCGCCGCCCTGCATCACCAGCATGACCTGGAAGAGCGGGTGGCGCGATAGCGAGCGGGCCGGGTTCAGCTCCTCCACCAGCCGCTCGAACGGCACGTCCTGGTGTGCGTGCGCGTCGAGTTGGGCCTCCCGGACGCGGGCCAGGAGTTCGGTGAAGCTCGGGTCGCCCGAGGTGTCGGTGCGCAGCACCAGGGTGTTGACGAAGAAGCCGACCAGCTCGTCCAGCGCCTCGTCGGACCGCCCGGCCACCACCGAACCGATCGGGATGTCCGTACCGGCCCCCAGTCGGGTGAGCAGGGCGGCCAGGGCGGCCTGGACGGTCATGAACATCGTCACCCGCTGTGAGCGCGCCAACGTCACCAGCTCGCGGTGGAGTTCGGCGCCCAGCGGGTGGACGATCCGGTCGCCGCGGTGGCTGGCGACGGCGCCCCGCGGGCGGTCCGCCGGCAGCGTCAGCTCCTCCGGCAGGTCGGCCAGCGCGTCGCGCCAGTAGGCGAGTTGGCGACCGAGGAGGCCGCCTTGGTCCTGGTCCTGGTCCTGGTCCAGGTCCCGGCCGTCGCCCTCACGCTCCCCGAGCAGCTCACGCTGCCAGAGCGCGTAGTCCGCGTACTGCACCCGCAGCGGCGTCCGCTCGGGCGCGGCGCCCTCCACCCGCGCCGCGTAGGCCGCGGCGAGATCGCGCAGCAGCGGGCCCATCGACCAGCCGTCGCCGGCGATGTGGTGCAGCACCAGGACGAGCAGGTGCTCGTCCCGGCCGGCCGGGATCAGGTGGGCCCGGATCGGCAGTTCGGCCGCGAGGTCGAACGGGCGCGAGGTGCAGGCCTCCGGCGCGGTGCCGCCGGGCAGCAGCTCGACGGGGACACGGGCCGCCTCGGCCGGTCGGATCCGCTGGTACGGGGTCCCGTCCTCCTCTTCGATCACCGTGCGCAGGCTCTCGTGCCGGGCCACCAGGTCGCCGAGGGCGAGCTCCAGGGCCGCGGCGTCCAGCTCGCCCCTCACCCGGAGCACGAGCGGCAGGTTGTAGAGGGCGCTCGGGCCCTCCATCCGGTCGATCAGCCAGAGCCGCTGCTGCGCGAAGGACAGCGGCACCCGCTCGGGCCGCTCGGCCCGGGCACTCAGCGCCAGCCGGTCGCAGCCCGCGTCGAGGCGGTCGGCGAGCCCGGCCGCGGTCGGCGCCTCGAAGACGTCCCGGATGCCCAACTCCGCACCCAGTACGGAGCGGACCCGGCTCAGCAGCCGGGTGGCGAGCAGCGAGTGCCCGCCCAGCGCGAAGAAGTCGTCCTCCACGCCGACCGTGTCCAGGCCGAGCACCTCGGCGAGCAGGCCGCACAGGATCTCCTCCTGCGGACTGCGGGCCGCCCGGCCACCGGCCGCCGCCAGGGCGGCGAAGTCCGGTGCGGGCAGAGCGCGGTGGTCGACCTTGCCGCTGCCGGTCAGCGGCAGGGCGTCGAGCGGCACCACGGCTGCGGGCACCATGTAGCCGGGCAGCGACTCGCCGGCGAACCGGCGCAGCACATGCGCGAGTTCGGGGGCGGCGGCGCCGTCCACCGCACAGTAGGCGACCAGCCGGCGGTCCCCTTCGCCGCTCTCCCGGACGGTCACCACGGCCTGGCGGACGGCGGGGTGACGGGTCAACACCTGCTCGATCTCGCCGAGTTCGATCCGGAAGCCGCGGATCTTCACCTGGTCGTCGGTGCGGCCCAGGTACTCCAGCTCGCCGTCACGGGTACGGCGGACCAGGTCCCCGGTGCGGTACATCCGCTCGCCCTCGGCGAACGGGCTGGCGACGAAACGCTCGGCCGTGAGGGCCGCGCGACCCAGGTAGCCCCGGGCCAGACCGGCCCCGGCCAGGTACAACTCCCCCGGGACACCGGCCGGCACCGGGTTCAGGTGCTCGTCCAGCACGTACCCGGCAGTCCCCGCGACCGTCCGGCCGAGCACCGGCCGGTCCGTGCCGTCGAGCGGCTGCACCAGCGCGTCCACGGTGGACTCCGTCGGACCGTACAGGTTGTACGCCCGAGTCCCCGGCGCCTCCCGCAACCGCGTCCACAGCGCCTGACCCACGGCCTCACCCCCCAGCAGCAGGAGGCCCGGCGCCGGTGCTTCCAGCAGTCCTTCCGCCAGGAGCTGTTCGGCGTACGAAGGGGTGACCTCCAGGACACCGATCCCGGCCTCGCGCACATGGCGGACCAGCTGGGCGGCGTCCCGGCGGACCTCGTCGCCGATCAGGTGCAGCTCGTGCCCGGCGACCATCCACAGCACGCCGTCCCACGAGGCGTCGAAGCACAGCGAGGCCGTCAACGCGACCTTCCGCCGCTCCTCACCCGCCATCAACTCCATGCGGTGACCCGCCAGCAGCGCCGCGATACTCCCGTGCGACACCACCACCCCCTTGGGGCGACCGGTCGAACCCGAGGTGTAGATCACGTACGCCGCGTCCGCCGCGCCCAGACCGAGCCGCAGACCCTCCGCAGGACCGGGCGCATCCGTGACGTCCAGGACGGACAGCCCCGCCAGCACCTCCGGCAGCGGCCAGCGCCCGTCGCTCAGCACCAGCACCGGCGCCGCGTCCGCCAGCGTGTACGCCGTCCGCTCCGCCGGGTACTCGGCGTCCAGCGGCAGGTAGGCGCCGCCGGCCTTGAGCACCGCCAACAGCCCGACCACCGACTCCACCGAACGCGGCAGCGCCAACGCCACCACCGATCCGGGGACGACCCCGGCGGCGATCAGCCGGTGCGCCAACCGGTTCGCCCGCGCGTCCAGCTCCGCGAAGGTCAACGCGGCACCCCCGTGAACCAGCGCCACCGCCTCCGGAGTCGCCACGGCCTGAGCCTCGAACACGGCCGGAACCAACGGCACCCCCACCGCCAACGGCACCGACCCGCCCAGCAGTTCGGCCCGCTCGGCCGGGGTGACCAACGGGAGCAGCCCGATCCGGGTGTCCGGCCGCCGGACGGCCGCCGTCAGCAGCCGCGCGAAGTGGCGGACGACCGCCTCGGCCGTCTCCCGGTCGAAGAGGTCCGTCGCGAAGTCGAGCGCGCAGTCGATCCCGGCGGGTTCGCCCTCCGGGTCGAAGGACTCCTGGGCGATCAGGTTGAGGTCGAACTTGGCGACTCCGGTGGCCGCCGGCAGCGCCTCGCCCCACGGGCCGGTGGGCGATGCGTCGGCCTGCTCGTTGTTCTGGAGCACCAGCATGACCTGGAAGAGCGGGTGCCGGGCCAGCGAGCGGGCCGGGTTCAGCTCCTCCACCAGCCGCTCGAACGGCACGTCCTGGTGCGCGTAGGCACCAAGGTCGGTCTCCCGGACGCGGGCCAGCAGTTCGGTGAAGCTCGGGTCGCCCGAGGTGTCGGTGCGCAGCACCAGGGTGTTGACGAAGAAGCCGACCAGCTCGTCCAGCGCCTCGTCGGACCGCCCGGCCACCACCGAACCGATCGGCACGTCGGTGCCCGCGCCGAGCCGGGTCAGCAGGGCGGCCAGGGCGGCCTGGAGGGCCATGAACACCGTCACCCGCTGCGAGCGGGCCAACGCGACCAGCTTGCGGTGGAGTTCGGCGCCCAGGAGGTGCGACACCCGGTCACCGTGGTGGCTGGCGACGGCGCCCCGGGGGCGGTCCGCCGGCAGCGTCAGCTCCTCCGGCAGGTCGGCCAGCGCGTCGCGCCAGTAGGCGAGTTGGCGGGCGGCCAGGCTCTCCGGATCGCCCTCCTCGCCGAGCAGCTCGCGCTGCCAGAGCGCGTAGTCCGCGTACTGCACCGGCAGCGGCGCCCGCTCGGGTGCGGTGCCCGCCGCCCGGGCCTCGTAGGCCTCGGCGAGGTCGCGGACCAGCGGGCCCGTCGACCAGCCGTCGCTCGCGATGTGGTGCAGCACCAGGACCAGCACGTGGTCCTGGTCGGCGGTGCGCAACAGGACGGCCCGGAGGGGGAGTTCGGTGGCCAGGTCGAAGGCCCGGCGGGAGGCCGCGTCGACCGCTTCGGCGACCTCGTCGGCCGGGCAGTCCCGGACGTCGAAGGGCACCGCCGCCGCGTCGGCCGGCCGGATCAACTGGTGGGGCTCGCCGTCGGTCTCGACGATCACCGTGCGCAGGCTCTCGTGCCGGGCCACCAGGTCGCCGAGGGCGAGCTCCAGGGCGGCGGTGTCCAGCTCCCCGGCCAACCGCAGGGCCAGCGGCGAGTTGTAGAGGGCGCTCGGGCCCTCCATCCGGTCGATCAGCCAGAGCCGCTGCTGCGCGAAGGACAGCGGCACCCGCTCGGGCCGCTCGGCCCGGGCACTCAGCGCCAGCCGGTCGCAGCCCGCGTCGAGGCGGTCGGCGAGCCCGGCCGCGGTCGGCGCCTCGAAGACGTCCCGGATGCCCAACTCCGCACCCAGCGCGCCCCGGACCCGGCTCAGCAGCCGGGTGGCGAGCAGCGAGTGCCCGCCCAGCGCGAAGAAGTCGTCGTCGGCGCCGACCGCGTCGAGGCCCAGCACCTCGGCGAGCAGGCCGCAGAGGATCTCCTCCTGCGGGGTGCGGGCGGCCCGGCCGCCGGCGAGGGCGGCGAAGTCCGGGGCCGGGAGCGCGGCGCGGTCCAGTTTGCCGTTGGCGTTCAGCGGCAGGGCGGGCAGCTCGACGAAGGCGGCCGGGAGCATGTAGCCGGGCAGTGTCTCCGCGGCGAAGGCGCGCAGTGCGGCCGGGTCGAGGGGGCCGTCGGCGACCACGTAGGCGACCAGGCGCAGGCCGCTGTCGTCGGGCAGGACGGCGGCCCGGTGCACCTGCGGGTGCGCGGCCAGAACGCTCTCGATCTCGCCGAGTTCGATCCGGAAGCCCCGGACCTTGACCTGGTGGTCGGTGCGGCCGAGGTACTCCAGCTCGCCGTCACGGGTGCGGCGGACCAGGTCCCCGGTGCGGTACATCCGCTCGCCCTCGGCGAACGGGCTGGCGACGAAGCGCTCGGCGGTCAGAGCCGGCCGGTTCAGGTAGCCCCGGGCCAGCCCGGCCCCCGCCAGGTACAGCTCCCCGGGGACGCCGACCGGCGCCGGGTTCAGGTACTCGTCCAGCACATACCCGGCGGTCCCCGCGACCGTCCGGCCGAGCACCGGCCGGTCCGTGCCGTCGAGCGGCCGGGTGAGGGCGTGCACGGTGGACTCGGTGGGGCCGTACATGGTGTGGCCGGCGGTCAGCGGGGACGCGCACAGCCTGGTCCACAGGCCCTGGCCGATGGCCTCCCCGCCGAGCAGCAGCAGCTTCGGCGCGGGCTCCTCCAGCAGGCCCTCCTCGACCAGTTGCTCGGCGTACGAGGGGGTGACGTGCAGCGTGTCGATCCCGGTCCCGCGCACGTGGCGGACCAGCAGGGCGGCGTCCCGGCGGACCTCGTCGCCGATCAGGTGCAGCTCGTGCCCGGCGACCATCCAGAGCACGACCTCCAGCGAGGCGTCGAAGCAGAGCGACGCCGTCAGCGCGGCCCGCAGCCGGCCGTGCGCCGCCTCGGCGTCCGCGATCACCGTGGCCCGGTGGCCGGCCAGCAGGGCCGCGAGGCTGCGGTGCGGCACCAGCACGCCCTTGGGGCGGCCGGTCGAGCCGGAGGTGTGGATCACGTACGCGGCGTCCTCCGGGTGCAGGCGGGGCCGCGGGTCCTGGGCCGGGCCGGGCTCGTCCGTGACATCCGTGACGTCCAGGACGGGCAGGGCGGCCAGCAGTTCGGGCAGCGGCCAGCGGGCGTCGGTCAGCACCAGGGCAGGCGCGGCGTCCGCGAGCATGTGCGCCGTCCGCTCCGCCGGGTACTCGGCGTCCAGCGGCAGGTAGGCGCCGCCGGCCTTGAGCACCGCCAGCAGCCCGACCACCGTCTCCGCCGAGCGCGGCAGGGCGAGGGCCACCACCGATCCGGGGGCGACCCCGGCGGCGATCAGCCGGTGCGCCAGCCGGTTGGCCCGCGCGTTCAGCTCCGCGAAGGTCAGCGCGGTGCTCCCGTGGACCAGCGCCACCGCCTCCGGAGTCGCCACGGCCTGAGCCTCGAACACGGCCGGGAGCAGCAGCGGTTCCCCGGCCGGAGCGGGGCCGGCCGTCAGCGCGGCCCGCTCGTCCTGGGGCAGGACCTCGGCGGCGGTGACGGCCTGGTCCGGGTCGGCGGCGGCCTGCCGCAGGATCAGGACCAGCGCGGCGCCCAGCCGTTCCGCCGTCTCCCGGTCGAACAGGTCGGTGGCGTACTCCAGCCCGCCCGCGAGCCCGCCCGGGGTGCCGTCGGCGCGGTGGCGCTCGGTCAGCGACAGCTTGAGGTCGAACTTGGCGGTGCCGTAGTCGACGGGCTCCTCCGCCGCCGCCACGCCGGGGAAGGACGGTCCGGCCTCGGCGGCGGTGGCGAAGGTCAGCATCACCTGGAACAGCGGGTGCCGGGCCAGCGAGCGGACCGGGTTGAGCTCCTCGACGAGGCGCTCGAACGGCGTGTCCTGGTGCTCGTACGCCGCGAGGTCGGTGTCCCGGACGCGGCGCAGCAGTTCGGCGAAGCCCGGCCGGCCGGAGAGGTCGGTGCGCAGCACCAGGGTGTTGGCGAAGTAGCCGACCAGGTCGGTGACGGCCTCGTCCAGGCGGCCGGCGACCGGGGTGCCGATCGGCAGGTCGGTGCCGGCGCCGAAGCGGTGCAGCAGGGTGGCGTAGGCGGCCTGGAGGACCATGAACAGGGTCGCGCCGTGCTGGGCGGCGAGCTCGCCGAGGCGGGCGTGCAGTTCGGCGTCGAGTTCCAGCGGGACGACGGCGCCGCGGTGGGTGGCGACCGGCGGCCGGGAGCGGTCCACGGGCAGCGGCAGCTCCTCCGGCAGGTCGGCCAGCGCGTCGCGCCAGTAGGCGAGTTGGCGGGCGGCCAGGCTCTGCGGGTCGTCCTCGTCGCCGAGCAGGGCGTGCTGCCAGAGCGCGTAGTCGGCGTACTGGACGGGCAGCGGCTCGCCGTCGGGGGCGCGGCCGGCGAGCCGGGCCCGGTAGGCGTCGGTGAGGTCGCGGTAGAGCGGGCCCAGCGAGGCGCCGTCCCCGGCGATGTGGTGCAGGACGAGGACCAGGACGTGCTCGTCCGGGCCCTCGGGCCGCAGGTAGGCGTGCAGGGGCAGGTCGGCGGCCAGGTCGAAGGTGTGGCGGGCGAGTTCGTCCACCGGCCGGTCGGTGGTGGTGAGCAGCGGGGCGGTCGGCCCGTCCAGGACGTGCTGGTGGGGGGTGCCGTCGTGGACGGCGAAGACGGTGCGCAGGGCCTCGTGCCGCCGGACGGTGTCGCCGAGGGCGTCGGCCAGGGCGGCGGGGTCGAGCGGGCCGCTCAGCCGCAGGGCGAGGGTCACGTTGTAGGTGGCGGCGGGGCCCTCGGCCTGGGCGAGGAACCAGAGGCGGCGTTGGGCGAAGGAGAGCGGCACCCGGTCCGGCCGGGGGCCGGGCCGCAGCGCCGGGCGGGCCGGGGCCGGCACGTCGGCCGCGCGGTCGGCGAGCCGGTCGGTGAGCCCGGCGACGGTGGGGGCCTGGAAGAGGTCGCCGATGGCGAGTTCGATGCCGAGTTCGGCGCGGGCCCGCCCGGTGAGGCGGGTGGCGAGCAGCGAGTGGCCGCCGAGGGCGAAGAAGTCGTCGTCGATGGTGATGTCGTCGATGCCGAGCAGGTCGCCGAAGAGCTCGCACAGCGCCCGTTCGCGCTCGTCGCGCGGCTCGCGGCCGGTGCCGTCGGCGGCGACGTCCGGGGCGGGCAGGGCCCGGCGGTCGACCTTGCCGTTGGCGTTGAGCGGCAGCGCGTCGAGCAGGACGACGGCGGCGGGGACCATGTAGCCGGGCAGCGTGGTGCCGGCGAAGGTGCGCAGCTCGGCCGGGGTGAGCGAGGCGTCGGCGGTGCAGTAGGCGACCAGCCGGGTGTCGCCGGGGCGGTCCTCACGGGCGATCACGATGACCTGGCGCACGGCGGGGTGGCGGGAGAGCGCCGCCTCGATCTCGCCGAGTTCGATCCGGAAGCCGCGCAGCTTGACCTGGCCGTCGATCCGGCCGAGGAACTCCACGGCGCCGTCGGTGCGCAGCCGCACCAGGTCGCCGGTGCGGTACATCCTCTCCCCCGGCGCGTACGGGCAGGCGACGAACCGCTCGGCGGTCAGCCCCGGCCGGTTCAGGTAGCCCCGGGCCAGCCCGGCACCGGCGATGTACAGCTCTCCCGGGACGCCGGGCGGGACGGGGCACAGCCGGGCGTCGAGGACGTAGCTGCGCATGGCGTCGAGCGGGCCGCCGATCGGCACCCGGGGGCCGTCGAGGTCGGCGTGGACGAGCGGGTGGTGGGTCGCGAAGGTGGTGGTCTCGGTGGGCCCGTAGACGTGGGCGAGCAGCAGGTCGGGGCAGGCGTCCAGGACGCGCCGCATCAGGGTGCCGGAGGCGGCCTCGCCGCCGGTGCAGACGACGCGCAGGGCGGCGAAGGTCTGCGGGGCCTGCTCGGCGACGAGGTCGAACAGGGCCTTGGTGAGGAAGACGGCGGTGACGTCGTGGCGGGTGGTGACGGCGTGCAGGGAGGTGGCGTCGAGGGCGCCGGGCGGGGCGACCACGACGGTGCCGCCGGCCAGCAGGGGCGTCCAGATCTCGTAGGTGGCGGCGTCGAAGGCGTGCGGGGAGTGCAGCAGGACCCGCTCGTGCCGGCCGTCCTGCCAGCGCCGGTCGGCGGCGAGGTCGAGGACGTCGCGGTGGCGGACGGCGACGCCCTTGGGGCGGCCGGTGGAGCCGGAGGTGTACATCGCGTAGGCGAGCTGGTCCGGGTGGACGGGCACGCCGGGGCGGTGGGCGGGGGCGGCCGCCTCGTCGCCGGGGCGGACCACCACGGCCCGGTGCGGGAAGCCCGGGTCGGCGCGGTCGGTGAGCAGCACGGGGGCGCCGGTGTCGGCGAGCACGTCGGTCATCCGCTCGGGCGGCAGGCCGGGGTGCATGGGCACGTAGCAGCCGCCGGCCTTGAGGATCGCCAGGGTGGCGACGACGACCTCGACGGAGCGCTCCATCAGCATCGCGACGGGGGTCTCGGTGCCGACGCCGAGGTCGATCAGGTGGTGGGCGAGGCGGTTGGCCCGGGCGTCGAGTTCGGCGTAGTCGAGGGTGCCGCCGTCGTGGGCGAGGGCGGTGGCGTGCGGGGTCCGGTCGGCCTGGCGCTCGAAGGACTCGGCGAGGGTCCCGGGCCGGCCCGGGGCGCCGGTGGCGTTCCACTCGGTGAGGATGCGGGTGCGTTCCTCGGGGGCGAGGACGTCGAGGGTGGCGATGGGGGCGTGCGGGTCGGCGGCGGCGCCGGTCAGCAGCAGGCCGAGCCGGGCGGCCAGGGCGGCGACGGTGGCGTGGTCGTAGAGGTCGGCGGCGTACTCGATCGAGCCGGTGAGCCCGGCGGGGGCGCCGTCGGGGCCGTGGCGTTCGGCGATGCCGATGTTGAGGTCGAACTTGGCGACCCGCAGGCCGATCGGTTCGGGTGCGGACTCCAGCCCGGGCAGGTCGAGTTCGGCGTCCTGTCCGTGGTTCTGGAGCACCAGCAGGGTCTGGAACAGCGGGTGGCGGCCGAGGGCGCGGGTCGGGTTGAGCTCCTCGACGAGGCGCTCGAAGGGGATGTCCTGGTGGGCGAAGGCGTCGAGCTGGGCCTCCCGGACGCGGCCGAGCAGTTCGGCGAAGCTCGGGTCGCCGGACGTGTCGGCGCGCAGCACCAGGGAGTTGACGAAGAAGCCGACCAGGTCGTCCAGGGCCTCGTCGGCGCGGCCGGCGAGGCCGGTGCCGAGCGGGATGTCGGTGCCGGCGCCGAGCCTGGTGAACAGTGCGGCCAGGCCGGCCTGGAGGACGGTGAACAGGGTGGTGCGGTGCGCGCGGGCGAGGTCGAGCAGGGCGCCGTGCAGGTCGGCGCCCCAGGTGAGGTCGACGGAGTCGGCGGCGCCGGTGGGGGCGGGCGGGCGGGGGCGGTCCGTCGGCAGCTCCAGCTCCTCCGGGAGTCCGGCCAGCGCGGTTCGCCAGTGGTCGAGTTGGCGGGCGAGCAGGCTCTCGGGGTCGCGCTCGTCGCCGAGCAGGTCGCGCTGCCAGAGCGCGTAGTCGGCGTACTGGACGGGCAGCGGCTCCCAGTGGGGGGCGCGGCCGGCGAGCCGGGCCCGGTAGGCGGTGGCGAGGTCGCGCAGCAGCGGGCCGAGCGACCAGCCGTCGCCGGCGATGTGGTGCAGGACGACGAGCAGCACGTGCTCGGTCGGAGCGAGGGTGAACACCGTGACCCGGATGGGCAGTTCGCGGCTCAGCTCGAAGGTCTCGGCGGCGGCCGCGTCCCGGCGGGCGGGGTAGTCGTCCGGTGCGCAGTCCACGACCAGGAAGCGCGGCTGCGCCTCCTCGGCCGGCAGGATCTGCTGCACCGGGACTCCCCCGGCCACCGGGAACACCGTACGCAGGGCCTCGTGCCGGGCGACCACGTCCACCGTCGCGGCACGCAGCGCGGCGGTGTCGAGCTCGCCGCGCAGGCGCAGGGCGAACGGAAGGTTGTACAGCGCGGTCGGCCCCTCGATCTGGTCGATCAGCCAGAGACGCTGCTGTGCGTACGAAACCGGGATCACGGTGCTTCCTCTACTCACGTCACGGCACGGGGTGGTCGGGACAATCAGGCGACGGCCAGGGTGGGCCGGACGCTGGGCCGGCAGTCCAGGACGTCGAGGGGCTGCCCCATCGCGACGGCGATCCTGCGGTCGCCGCGGTACGGGTCCCGGCCGTGCGCGCACAGCACGTTGTCGACCAGCATCACGTCGCCGACCTGCCAGCGCTCGCGCACGGTCGCGGCGTGGTACGCCTCGTTGAGGGCGTCGACGTCGGCGCGCTCCAGCGGTTCGCCGTCCCCGAAGCCGGTGTTGAACGGGAAGCCGTCCGGGCCGAACTCGTCGGTCATCGCCTCGCGGATGTCCGGGTCGAGCGACCACTCGCTCCAGAAGGCGAGGTGGTTGAACCAGACCTCCTCGCCGGTCGCCGGGTGGTGGATGGTGCCGGGGCGCAGCTGGCCGGTGCGCAGGTTGCCGTCCGGCAGCCACTCCCAGGTGATGCCGTTCTCCCGGCAGTAGGCCTCGACCTCGGCCCGGTCCTCGGTGGCGAAGGCGGTGCGCCAGCCGAGCGAGACGTAGTCCGAGTAGTTGCGGGTGAGCGTCCAGCCGGACGTCCGCATCCGCTCGACCAGGTGCGCGGGCAGGTGGTCGAGCACCTGGCGGCAGTCGGCGGTCGGGGTGGCGCCGCCCTCCTCGGGGGCGGTCAGGCAGGCGAAGAGCAGCCGGCCCGGGAAGGTGAGGGTGTAGCTGTTCTCGTTGTGCATCCGGATCGGCTGGGGCGACGGCAGGTCGGTGGAGGAGAAGACGCCGTTGCCGTAGTCGCTGCGCGGGGTGGCCTTCTCCCGGTAGGGGGTGCGCTCGGGGATGAGGACGTCGCGCACGGCGGCGACGTCCTCGGTGCTCGCGACCGGCAGGCCGCGCAGGAAGATCGTGCCGTGCCGGTGCAGGGCTTCGGTGAGCTCGGTCTCGTTCTCGCGCAGCCACGCGCGGGCCTCGCCGATGTCGGCGGTGCGCGGGGCGTGGGCGAGGGCCGGACGGCCGGGGTTCAGTTCCCAGGTCAGCATGGTCGCGCTCACTGCCGGGCGAGGGAGGCGGTCAGGCTGGCGGGCCGGATGTCGGTCCAGTTGGCCTCGATGTGGTCGAGGCAGCCCTGGCGGGTGTCCTCGCCGTGGACGGTGGTCCAGCCGGCCGGCACGTCGATCCAGACCGGCCACAGCGAGTGCTGGTTCTCGTCGTTGACCAGCACCAGGTAGCCGGCGTTGTCGTCCTCGAACGGGTTGCTCATGGTGTCCTCCTTGGGTTGCTTCGAAGGTAGGGGCGGGCCGGGGGGCGCAACGGCAGGAGTCGCGGCAGGAACGCGGCAGTTCGTCTCGGGCGCCCGTCGGCAGGGTGTGGCGGGCCGGTTCGGCGCGGTCCGCGGCGGGCCGGTTCAGCGCGGGGTGAGGCGCACCGGGAAGTGGTCCAGGCCGAAGTTGATGATCGAGCGGTTGTGGACGACCGGCCCGGTCGGCTCGATCACGGCGACGCGCTCCAGCATCGCCGTGAACAGGGCGCCGAGTTCGGCCTTGGCCAGCGGCGCGCCGATGCAGTAGTGGGCGCCGAGGCCGAGGGCGAGGTGCTTGTTGGGGGCGCGGTCGAGCAGGATCTCCTCGGGCCGCTCGAAGGCCTCCGGGTCCCGGTTGGCGGACCACACCCAGACCGCGACCCGGTCGCCGCGCCGGATGGTGCGGCCGTCGAGCTCGGTGTCCCGGCTCGCGGTGCGCAGGGTGTGCAGCCCGACGGACGTCCAGCGCAGGAGTTCGTCCAGCGCCGAGTCCATGCCGACCTCGCCCCGCTGCAACTGCCGCCACAGTTCCGGGTGCTGGACGAGGGTGTGCAGGCCCATGGCCGCGGTGTGGCGGACGGTCTGGACGCCGCCGACCACGATGTTGTCCAGGTTGAGGACGACGTCCTCGATCGGCAGCAGCTTGCCGCCGACCCGGTAGGTGGCCATCTTGCTGATCAGGTCGTCGCGCGGGTCGGTGCGGCGCAGCATCACCTGGTGCAGCAGGTAGGGGATGAGCTGCTGGTGGCCGGCCCGGCGCTCCTCGGGGGTGCGGCCGAGGAAGGCGACGTCGCAGACCCGCTCGACCATCTCGCGGTCCTTCTCGGGGACGTCCAGGAGGTCGCACATGACGGACAGCGGCAGGGCGGAGACGGCGTCGACGAGGTCGACCTCGCCCAGCTCGACGGCCCGGTCGACGATCGAGGCGGCGAGTTCGGTGATGCCGCGGGACGCTCCGCGCACCGGGCCGGGGGCGAAGAACGGGTTGGCGGGCGCGCGGAGTTCGCGGTGCCGGGGCGGGTCGGTGAGGGCCATCATCCGGCCGGAGCCGACCGGGACGTTGCCCTCGCCGGCGCCGAGCAGCGAGCCCTGCTCGGAGCTGTAGAGCGTGGCGTTGCGCAGCACCTCCGCGGAGTGCCGGTAGGAGAGCACCGACCAGATCGGCCCGTCGTCGACGGTGTCGGTGCGGTGGACGGAGGCCTCCCGGCGCAGTTCCGCGACCAGGGCGGGGGTGTCGGGGCGGGCCCACAGGCCCGGGTCGGTGAGGTCGACCGCGGTGGTGGTCAGCATGGCTACTCCGTCGTGGACTGGTCGGCGGCGGCGCCGGTCCGGTGGCCCGGGCCCGGTCGCTCGATGAGGGAGGTCAGCAGGTCGACCGGGCCGGGCCCGTCGACGGTGGCGAGCAGGTGGCCGCCGGGGACGATGTGGTGGCCGCTGGCGCCCCGGGTGTGGACGGCCCAGCCCTGGAGCCCGGCGGAGCCGAGCATCGGGTCGTCGGCGCCGGCGACGGTGTGCAGGTCGGAGCCGATCGGCGGGTGCGGGCGGGGGCGGTAGGTGGCGACCACGGCCAGGTCGGTCCGGATGCCCTGGAGCGCGTGCTCCTTCAACTCTGGGTCGCCCTCGATGAGTTCGCCCATGCCGGCGAGGCGCAGCAGGTCGTCCGCGGTGTGCTGCGGGCGGTCCCGGCCGGCCCAGGTGGCGGGCGGCGAGGCGGAGGCGGCGACCACCAGTTCGGGCCGCCGCTCGGCGGGCAGCGCCCGGGCGACCTCGTAGCCGAGCAGGGCGCCGAAGCTCTGCCCGTAGAAGCCGAACCGGCCCGTCAGGTGCGGGGTGAGGGCGTCCACGACGGCGTCGACCAGCAGGTCGAAGCTCGCGGGCATCGGGTGGCCGAGGCGGCCGCCGCGGGCGGGCGGGCGCACGGCCCAGACCTCGGCGGTCGGGGCGAGGGCGCGGGCGAGCGGGGTGTAGGCGGTGGCGTCGCCCCCGGCGTGCGGGAAGCAGAACAGCCGGAACGGGCGGTGCGGTTGGGGCGCGGGGACGAGCAGCCAGTCCCCCTCGACGCGGGGGCGCACCCGCGTGGCGGTGGTCATGCGCCGCTGACCCGGGCGCGGGCGGTCAGGGCGGGACGGGGGGCGGCGGTGCCGGCCTCGACGGCCTTCCCGACGGTGGCGGTGAAGGCGGCCAGGTCGGCCGAGTCCAGCAGGTGGCGCAGCTGGAGCTCGATGCCGAGCCGGCGGCGCAGCAGGTGGACGACGCGCAGCGCGGCGAGCGAGTGGCCGCCGAGCGAGAAGAAGTCGTCGGTGGGCGTGACGCCGGTCAGGCCGAGCACGGTGCGCCAGACCTCGGCGACCTGCTCCGCCAGGCCGCCGGGGCCCTCGGCGGGCGCCTCCCCGGCCGCGGGGGCGGGCTGCGCCGCGGTGACGGGCAGGGCCGCGTGGTCGACCTTGCCGTTCGGGGTGAGCGGCATGGCGTCCAGCACGGTGATCGCCGAGGGCACCAGGTGCGCGGGCAGGGCGGCCCGCAGGCGCTCGGTCAGTTCGGCGGCGGTGGCGGCGCCGGTGACGTAGCCGACGAGCCGGCGGTCGCCGGGGGCGGGCTCGTGGACGGTGACGGCGGCGGCCTGGACGCCCTCCAGCCGGGCCAGCGCGTGCTCGACCTCGCCGAGCTCGATCCGGTAGCCGCGCAGCTTGACCTGGCGGTCCACCCGGCCGACGTACTCCAGGCGGCCGCCCTCGCCGCGCCGGGCCTGGTCGCCGGTGCGGTACATCCTCTCGCCGGGGGCGGTCGGGTCGGCGACGAAGCGTCCGGCGGTCAGCCCGGGGCGGCCCGGGTAGCCGTGGGCGAGCCCGGGCCCGGCGAGGTAGAGCTCGCCGACGAGGCCGTCGGCGACCGGGGCGAGCTTCTCGTCCAGCAGGTGGAGGCGCACGCCGGGCAGCGGCTCGCCCAGGTGCGGGCCGGGGCCGCTGATCGGCGCGGTGACGGCGTCGACGGTGCACTCGGTGGGCCCGTACAGGTTGATCGCGTCGATGCCGCCGTCGGCGAGCTCCCGCCAGGTGTGCTCGGGGACGGGCTCGCCGCCCATGAACAGCCGCGGCACCCGGGCGCCGGTGAGCGGCTCGCGCAGCAGCTCCCAGTGCGAGGGGGTCAGGTCGAGGTCGGTGACGGCGTGCTCGGCCAGCAGGGCGGCCACCCGGGCCGGGTCGGCGCGGTCTTCGTCGCCGATGACCAGGACGGTGTCGCCGCGGCAGATCCGGGCCCACTGCTGGACGGAGGCGTCGAAGGAGACGCTGGCGTTCCAGCCGACCACGCCGGGCTCGGCGCGGTAGGCGCCGGTGGCCTCCAGTGCCTCCACCAGGGCGGCGACGGCCCCGCGCGGCACCTCGACGCCCTTGGGGAGCCCGGTGGAGCCGGAGGTGTAGATGACGTAGGCGGGGTCGAGCGGGTCGGCCGCCTCCGGCAGGTCGGGCCCGTCGGCGACGGCGTCCGGACCGGCGGCGTCCGGGCGCAGGACCGGCACGCCCTGGGCCGCCGGGAGGCCGTCCGTACTGATCAGGGCCGCGAGCCGCGCGTCGGCGGCCATGAAGGCCAGCCGCTCGACGGGGTAGGCCGGGTCGAGCGGGACGTAGGCGGCGCCGGCCCGCCAGACGGCGAGCAGGGCGACCGGCAGGTCGGCGGTGCGGGCGAGGTGGACGCCGACCCGGTCGCCGCGGCCGACGCCGTGGGCGCGCAGGGCGCGGGCCAGTGCGGCGGTGCGCAGGTCGAGTTCGGCGAAGTCCAGGCGGGCCGTTCCGTCGAGGACGGCGGTGCGCTCGGGGTGGGCGGCGACGGCATCGCGCAGGCGGCGCAGGAGGTCGGTCATGACGGTTCCTCAGGACTCTCGGACGGAGGCGGCCATGGCGTGCAGGGCTGCCGTGTAGGTGTCGATGAACTGCTCGGCGGTGGTGTCGGTGACCAGGGAGCGCTGGTGGTCCACGGCGAGCAGCACGCGCTGCGAGACCGGGTCCTGGATCAGCGAGGCGCCGAACGCGAAGCTGTTGGGTTCGTGGCGCAGGGTCGGCTCGCAGCCGATCCGGCCGTCCACGATGCGGGCGGAGCTCAGCCGGCCCAGGGCGTGGAAGCGCAGGTAGCCGAACTGGCTGTCCAGCGCGGTGTCGGTCATCAGCCGGGCGAGCCGGGCGAAGGGCACCCGGCGGTGCGGCATCATGTCCAGTTCCTCCCGGTGCACCTCGCGCACCAGGGCGAGCAGGTCGTCGGTGGGCTCGCAGCTCAGCGGGACGGTGTTGAGGAACAGCCCGTACACCTCGGTGCCGCCGAGCCGTTCCAGCCGGCCGTTCACGGCGAGGCCGGTGGTGACGCACCGTCGCCCGGTGATGGCGGCGAGGGCGTGCAGGTGGGCCGCGAGCGCGACCGACTTGAGGGGCACGGCCAGGGCGTCGGCGACCTGCCGCAGCTGCTCGGGCGCCTCGGGCAGCACCCGCTCGACGGTGCGCGGCGCCTCGTGCACGTCCTCGCTGCCGGGGAAGGACTGGCCGCTGACGCCGGACAGCCGGTCGCGCCAGTACGCGAGCGAGCGCTCGTCCCCGGCGGCCTGCCGTTCGACGGCCACGAAGTCGCGGAAGGCGGTGCGCGGCGGCGGGGTGGGGGCGCCGAGCGGGTCGGCGGCCAGGGCGGTGTGGCGTTCCAGGATCTCGGTGAACAGCGAGGTGAAGCTCCAGCCGTCGAGGATGGCGTGGTGCTCGGAGATGGTGAGCTGGAAGGCGTCCTCGGCCAGGCGCTGCACGGTGATCCGGAACAGCGGCGGGGCGGTCAGGTCGAAGGGCGTCCACCGGTGGGTGTCGAACACCTCGCGGACCGCCGTGTCCTGGTCGGGCTCGCCGCGCAGGTCGGTGAACTCGACGGGCGCGGGCAGCCGCCCGTACACGAGCTGGAGCGGTTCGCCGTAGCCGGACAGGTCGAGGCCGGTGCGCAGCACCGCGTGGCGCTCCATGGCCTCGGCGACGGAGCGGCGGAAGGCCTGTTCGTCGAGGTCGCCCGAGATCCGGTAGGAGTTGACGTTGTGGTAGCTGTCGGTGCCGCCGGCGATCTCCATGTGGAAGACCATGGAGAGCTGCATGGAGACCATCGGGTAGGCGTCGGCCAGGCCGGGCGGCAGGTCGTCGCGGTCCTCCGGGGTGATCAGGGAGAAGGGCTCGTGGTCGGCCGGGCCTTCGGCGACGGGCTCGGCCAGCGGCAGCAGGGCGGCGACCGTGGGGGCGTTGAAGACGTCCCGCAGGCTCACCCCCCAGCCGCGCTCGTGCAGCGCGCCGGCGAGCTGGACGGCCCGGATGGAGTCGCCGCCGAGGTGGAAGAAGTCGTCGTGGACGCCGATGCCGTCCACCCCGAGGACCTCCGTCCAGACGGCGGCGAAGGCCTCCTCCTCCGGGGTGCGCGGCTCGACGTGGCGGCCTCCGGTGGCCGTGCTGCGCTGGCCGGGGGCGGGCAGCGCGGCGCGGTCCACCTTGCCGTTGACGGTGAGCGGCAGCGACTCCAGGACGGTGAAGCTGGCCGGGACCATGTACGGGGGCAGCGAGCGGCCGAGGAAGGCGCGGACGTCGGCGGGCTCGCGCCCGGTGACGTACGCGGCGAGCCGGTCGTCGTGCACGGTGACGACGCAGGCGTCGACGTCCGGGTGGGCGGCGAGCGCGTTCTCGATCTCGCCGAGCTCGATCCGGAAGCCGCGCAGCTTGACCTGGAAGTCGGCGCGTCCGATGTACTCCAGGCCGCCGCCGGGCAGGCGCCGGGCGACGTCGCCGGTGCGGTAGAGCCGCGCGCCGGGCGGGCCGTAGGGGTCGGCGACGAAGCGGCCCGCGGTGAGGCCGGGGCGGCCCCAGTAGCCGTGGGCGAGGCTGCCGCCGCCGATGTACAGCTCGCCGGCCGCGCCGGGCGGCACCGGCCGCAGCCAGTCGTCCAGGACCTGGGCGGTGAGGTGCGGCATGGGCGCGCCGATCAGGCTGCGCTCGAAGCCGGCGCTGCCGGCCAGGTCGTGGGTGGTGACGTGGACGGTGGTCTCGGTGATGCCGTACAGGTTGCAGAGCCGGGCCGGGGGCGGCGGGTCGAGTTCGAACCAGCGCTGGACGACGCCCGGGTCCAGCGCCTCCCCGCCGAGCATGATCCACTTCAGCGCGGACAGGTCGCGCGGGCCGCGCCGCAGCACGGGCTCCAGCTGGCGCAGCGCCGAGGGGGTCAGGCAGAGGAAGGAGACCCGCTCCTGCTCCAGCAGTTCGGCGAACTCCTCCGGCGAGCGGCTGGTGACGTAGGGGACGACGACCAGGCGGGCGCCGTGCAGCAGGGCGCCCCACATCTCCCAGACCGTCCAGTCGAAGGCGTAGCTGTGGAAGAGCGTCCAGGTCTCCTCCGGGCCGAAGCCGAAGTGCGCCGCGCCGTCCGCCATGAGCCGGCTGACGTGCTCGTGGGCGACGGCGACGCCCTTGGGGCGGCCGGTGGAGCCGGAGGTGAAGATGATGTAGGCGACGTCGCCGGGGCGCCCGGCGGCCGGCGGCCGGTGGTCCGGCCGGGCGGCCAGGTCGGCGGCCTCGGCGGTCAGGTCGTAGGCCTGCCAGGGGCCTTCGGGGGCCCGGTCCGGGCGGTCGGTGACGACGTGGGTGACGTCGGCGTCGGCGAAGACCAGCGCGGCGCGGTCGGCGGGGGCGGCGAGGTCGACGGGCACGTACGCGGCGCCGGTCTTGAGCACGCCGAGGACGGTGACCAGGACGTCGGCCGTGCGGTCCAGCAGCATGCCGACGCGGTCGCCGGGGCCGGCGCCGCGGGCGCGCAGGGCGTGGGCCAGGCGGTTGGCCCGGCGGTCGAGTTCGGCGTAGCTCAGGGTGTGGCCGGAGTCGCTGACGGCGGGCCGGTCGGGGTGGGCGTCGACGGCCTGCTCGAACAGCCGGTGCAGGCAGTGGCCGGGGGTGTCGGTGGCCCGGACGGCCTCGGCCCCGGCGGTGCGGCCGGTCAGCCGCAGCACGGTGGCGTCGGGGTCGTCCAGGGCCGCGCCGAGCAGGGCGTCGAAGTCAGCGGCCAGCCGGCGCACCGTCCCGGCGTCGAACAGCTCGCTGCGGTACTCGGCCTCGCCGCGCAGCTCGCCGCCGGGCTCGCCGGTCCCGCCGCCCGTCCCGCCGCCGGTGCCGCTGCTGTCGAAGACGGACCAGGTGAGGTCGAACTTGCTGGTGCCGTTGGAGCGCACCCGGCTCTCGGCGGTGGCCCGGCCGAGCACGAGCGGGGTGCGGTCCTCGCCGTGGGCCCCGAACACCACCTGGACCAGCGGCGGGTGCTGCGCGGTGCGGGCGGTGCCGAGCTGGTCGACCAGCTGGTCGAAGGGCACGTCGAGGTAGCCGTAGGCCTCGAAGGCGACGTCCTGGACGTGCTCCAGCAGGGCGCGGAAGCTCAGCCCGGGCGCGAGCCGCAGGCGCAGCGGCAGCAGGTTGACGAAGTAGCCGAGCAGGTGCTCCAGTTCGGGCCGGTTGCGGGTGGTGACGGGGGTGCCGATCACCAGGTCGTCGGCGCCGGTCCAGCGGTTCAGCAGCAGGGCGAAGGCGGCCAGTTGGACGGTGAAGGGCGTGACGCCCTCCGCCTCGGCCAGGGCGCGCACCCTCGCCGCCGTGCCGGGGGCGAGCCCGAACTCCTCGGTCCGGCCCGCCGCGCCGCGCTCGGCGGGCCGGGGCCGGTCGGTGGGCAGCTCCAGCAGGGCGGGGGCGCCGTGCAGCTGCTCCTTCCAGTAGGTCAGGTGCTCCTCGAAGGAGGTGTCGAGCTCCTCCACCGCGTAGTCGGCGTACTGCACGGTCAGTTCCGGCAGGTCGGCGGCCCGGCCCTGCACCGCGGCGCCGTACAGGTCGGCGAGTTCGCGTTCGAAGACCTCGGCGGACCAGCCGTCCCAGACGATGTGGTGGACGGTGAACAGCAGCGTGGTGCGCTCGTCAGCCAGTTGGAAGGCCTCGGCGCGCAGCAGCGGGCCGGCGGCCAGGTCGAAGGGTTCGGCGCAGCGGGCGGTGAGCAGTTCCTCCAGGCGTCCGGCCTGCCCGGGGCCGCCCTGCGGGCGCAGGTCGGTCACCGCGAGCGGCACGGCGAGGGCGTGGTGGACCTGCTGGCGCGGGCCGTCGGGGTGCAGCGCGAAGGTGGTGCGCAGCACCTCGTGCCGGGCCACCAGGGCGTCCAGCGCGCCCTGGAGCAGCGGGAGGTCGAGCGGGCCGGTGACGTCGACCGTCCACGGCGTGCAGTAGGTGACCTGCCGCGGATCGAGGCGGTCGAGGAACCAGAGGCCGCGTTGCAGCCCCGAGGCGGGCGCGGTGCGCGCCGGGTGGTCGGACGGGCTCACGGCCTCGTTCCCTTCGTGTGCGGTGCGGCCCGTCATCGGGCGGCCAGCCGTTCGGCGATGGCGCTCACGGTCCTGGCCCGGAACACCAGTTGCGGGGGGACGCGGGTGCCGGTCTCCCGGGACAGCCGCATCGCGACCCGGACGGCGGCCAGCGAGTTGCCGCCGATCCGGAAGAAGTTGTCCTCCCGGCCGACCTCGGTGAGGTCGAGGACCTCGCACATGGCCTCGGCGACCAGCCGTTCGGCCTCGGTCAGCGGGTCGCGGGGGGCGGCCCGGCGCCCGGCGGGGGCGGGCAGTGCCTTCCGGTCGACCTTGCCGTTGTGGTTGAGCGGCAAGGCGTCCAGGACGTCCAGGGTGGCGGGCACCATGTGCTCGGGCAGCAGGCCGGCCAGGTGGTCGAGCAGCACCTCCGGGTCCGGCGCGTCGGCCCCGACGGTGACGTAGGCGGCCAGGCGGTGGTCGCCCGGGGCGGGTTCGTGGACGGTGACGGCGGCCTCCTGGACGGCGGGGTGCCGGGTGAGCGCGTCCTCGATCTCGCCGGGCTCGACCCGGAAGCCGCGGATCTTGACCTGGTCGTCGATCCGGCCGGTGACCTCCAGCAGGCCCCCGGCGTTGACGTAGCCGAGGTCTCCGGTGCGGTAGAGGCGCTCGCCGGGGGCGCCGAACGGGGAGGCGACGAAGCGCTCGGCGGTGAGGCCGGGCCGGCCGAGGTAGCCGTAGGCGAGACCGCCGCCGGAGGCGTACAGCTCGCCGATCACGCCGGGCTCGACGGGGCGCAGCAGCTCGTCCAGGACGAGGATGCCCTTGCCGTTCAGCGCGACGCCGATCGGGACGGAGCTGCCGGTGACGTCCTCCGGGCCGACCTGGTGGCAGGTGGTCAGGCCGAGGCTCTCGACCGGGCCGTAGCCGTTGGCGACCACCAGGCCCGGGTGGTTCTCCAGGGCCTTGGCCACGTGGGTGACGGAGGCCCGCTCGCCGGCCGTGATGGCCAGTTTGAGGCCGTCGTAGGTCTCCGGGAGCTCCTCCAGCAGGAAGTTGAACAGGCTGGCGGAGAGCTGGAGTTCGGTGACGCCGTGGCGGCGGGTCAGCTCGGCGATGGTCTGCGGGTCCGGGCGCTGGCCGGGCTGCAGGACGCAGGTGCCGCCGAAGCAGAGCGCGCCGTAGAGCTCCAGCGCGAAGGCGTCCCAGGAAACCGGCGAGCACTGCAGCCAGACCTCGTCCGGGCCGAAGCGGGCGTAGTCCTGGCCGAGGTAGGTGGTGGTGAGCGCGCGGTGCGGGACGGCCGCGCCCTTGGGGCGGCCGGTGGAGCCGGAGGTGAACATCACGCAGGCGAGGTCGCCGCCGTCGACCGGCAGGCCGAGGTCGTGCGCCGCGTACCGGGCCAGCTCGTCGGCCGCGGCGTCCAGGTCCACCTGGCGCTCGACGGCGAACGGCACGGCGGCGTGGCGGTGGGTGACCACCGTGGCGGCGCCGGTGTCGGCGACCGCGCCGGCCAGCCGCTCGGCCGGGAAGTCCGGGTCGAGCAGGGTGTAGGCGGCGCCGGTCTTGAGGGCGGCCAGCAGCGCGGTGACCATCTCCGGCCCGCGCTCGGCGAGTACGGCGACGGTGTCGCCGCGGCCGACGCCGAGGCCCACCAGGTGGCGGGCCAGCCGGTTCGCGGCGGCGTTCAACTCGCCGTACGGGACGGTCCGTTCACCGGAGATCAGGGCGGTGGCCTGCGGGGCCCGGGCGGCCTGCGCCTCGAACAGGGCGTGCCCCGGCACCTCCAGGGCGGCGGCCAGGGTGCCCAGCCACTGCTCGCACAGGCCGGCCATGGTGGCGGCCTCGAAGAGGTCGCTGTCGTACTCGAAGCGGCCGGTGAAGCCGGTGCCGCGGTCGTCCACCGAGACGGACAGGTCGAAGCGGGAGACGGGGTTGGAGTGCAGTTCGCGGGTGACCTCGCAGCCGCCGACGGTCAGCGGGCGGGTGTCCAGCGGGTGCAGTTCCAGCAGCACCTGGCACAGCGGGTTGCGGTCCTCGGGGCGTTCCTCCACCACCGCGTTCGCGATGTCGTCGAAGGGCACCTCCTGGTGCCGGTAGCCGGCGATCGACACCTCGCGCACGTGCCGGACCAGCTCGCGGAAGGAGACGCCCTCCTCGACCTTCAGGCGCAGCGGCAGCAGGTTGACGAAGTAGCCGATCAGGCCGTCGAGTTCGGCCCGGCCACGGACGTTCACCGGCGAGCCGAGCACCAGGTCGCGCTGCCCGGAGCGGCGGTGCAGGGTGAGCGCCAGCCCGGCGAGCAGCACCATGAACGGGGTCGCGTCCTCGCTGCGGGCGAGCGCCCGGACGGCCCCGGCCACCGGATCCGGCATCGCGAAGCGGTGGAACGCGCCGCGGAAGGCCTGCTCCTCGGGGCGGGGGTGGTCCGGCGCCAGCGCGTCGGCGTCCGGCGCGTCGGCCAACTGCTCGCGCCAGTAGTCGAGTTGCCGCTCGGCGGTGTCGTCCTGGTACTGCCAGGCCGCGTAGTCGCCGTACTGGACGGCGAGTTCCGGCAGCTCGGCCGGGCGCCCCTCGGCCGCCGCGGCGTACAGCTCCTGGAGTTCGGCCTCCAGCACCGGCAGCGAGCCCTCGTCCCAGACGATGTGGTGGAGGAGCAGCAGCAGCGTGGTCGCCCCGGCGGTCCGGAAGACCCGCGCCCGCACCAGCGGCCCGGCCGCCAGGTCGAAGGGCTCCAGCGCGGCCTCGGCCACCAGGTCGTCCACCTGGTCGGCGGTGGTCTCGGTGAGCGTGAACGGCAGCTCCACGGCCGGGTGGACGACCTGGCGCGGACCGTCCTCGGCGAGCTCGAAGGTCGTCCGCAGGCTCTCGTGCCGCGCCACCACCCCGGCCAGCGCCTGCCGCAGCAGCTCGGGGTCGACCGGCCCGGCGAACCGGAACACCCAGGGCACCACGTAGGTCGGCGCGTCCGGGTTCCACTGGTCGAGGAACCAGAGGCCGCGCTGGAACTTGGACAGCGGGGCCTCGGCGGCGCCCGAGCGGACCAGCGCCGGGCGCTCACCGCCGGAGGCGGCGGTCACCGCGGCGGCGAACTCCGCCAGCGTCGGCGCGTCGAAGATGGTGTACGGGGACACCATCCCGAAGACGTCGAAGACCCGGCCCACCACCCGCACGGCCGTCAGCGAATCGCCGCCCAGGTGGAAGAAGTTGTCGTCCGCCCCGACCTCGGGCACCCCGAGCACGTCCGCCCAGACCGCCGCGATCAGCTGCTCGGCGGGCGTGCGCGGCGGGCGGCCGGCGGGCCGGCCCTCGGGCGCGGCCTGCGGCTCGGGCAGGGCCTGGCGGTCCACCTTGCCGCCGCCGGTCAGCGGGAAGGCGTCCAGCGCCGTGAGCGTCGCCGGGATCATGTGCTCGGGCAGCCGCTCGGCCAGCCAGTCCCGCGCCTCGGCGTACCGCGGCGCGGCGCCGGTCAGGTACCCGGCCAGCCGGCCCTCGCGCGCCACCACCACGCAGCCGGTGACGCCCGGGTACCCGGCCAGCACCTGCTCGATCTCGCCCGGCTCGACCCGGAAGCCGCGGACCTTCACCTGGTGGTCGCTGCGGCCGACGAACTCCAGCGGCCCGTCCTCGGTGCTGCGGCGCACCACGTCGCCGGTGCGGTACATCCGCGCGCCGGGAGCGCCGCTCGGCGCTGCGGCGGGGTCTGCGAGCGGGTCTGCGAGCGGGGCCGCGAACGGGCTCACGAACGGGTCCGCGACGAAGCGGTCGGCGGTCAGGCCCGGGCGGCCGAGGTAGCCGGAGGCCAGCAGCGGCCCGCCGACGTACAGTTCGCCGGCCGTGCCGGGCGGCACCGGACGCAGCCGCTCGTCGAGCACGTAGAGCCGCCGCCCGCCGAGCGCGGTCCCGATCGGCACGCCGGCCTCGGGCTGCTCGCCCGCGAGCCGGTGGGTGGTGGCGGTGACCACCGTCTCGGTCGGTCCGTACGCGTTCAGCAGCGGCACCCCGGTGGCGGCCCACCAGGCGGCGGCGGTGGCGGGCTCCAGCTTGTCGCTGCCCGAGATCATCAGCCGCAGGGTGCGCGGCACCCGGCCGCCCAGGGCCGCCACCACGTCCTGGAAGTAGCCGGCGGCCAGGTTGGCGACGGTGACGCCCTCGGCGTCCAGCAGGTCCAGCAGTTCGGCCGGGGAGAGGAGCCGGTGCTCCGGGAGGACCAGGCAGGCCCCGGCGGACAGCGCGCCGAGGACCTGCTCCACGGCCACGTCCACCGTCGGACGGGCGAACTGCAGCACCACGTCCTGCTCGGTCAGGCCGAAGGTCCGGACGGCGGCGGCCAGGTGGCCGGTCAGCGCGGCGAGCGGGACGTGCACGCCCTTCGGGCGGCCGGTGGTGCCGGAGGTGTAGATGACGTAGCCGGCACCGGCAACGGCACCCGCGCCGTCGCCGAGCCCGCCGAGCTCGGTGAGCTCCTCGCCGCCGAGGGCCAGGGAGGCCCCGGCGTCCTCGGTGATCCAGCGGTTGCGCTCCTCCGGGGCCTCCCGGTCCAGCGGCAGGTAGGTGGCGCCGGCCCGCAGGACCGCCAGCAGCGCGACCACGTGGTCCAGCCGGTCGCGGCCGGTGACGGCGACCGTCACCCCGGGGGCGAGCCGGGCGGCGAGCGCGGCGGTCAGGCCGTCCAGCTCCCGGTAGCTGACGGTCCGGCCGCCGGTGCGAACGGCCGGCCGCTCCGGAAAGCGGCGGACGGCGGAGGCGAACGGCTCGAAAGCGGACACCTTGATCTCAGGCGCCGTGATTTCGGGCGCAGCATTCTCAGTAGGGAAACCGCGAGAGGACATCATCCAGCCCCAGAAGTGAGATGAATCGGCGACGAGTTCGACGATAGGGGGAATTCGACGGCCCTATCGGCAGGAAATGAGGAAGGAAATCGGCAGTTTCCGGTGCCGCTTTCCGGACCTGCCGCAGGAATGGTCCCGGGCAGGCCGGGGCTACCGGCCGGCGGTGATTCCGTATTCCTCGGGGGACCAGACGTCCTCCCGGTCCAGGGCCTGCGGCGCGTACTTTCCGAGCGCACTGATCAGCAGTCGGAGTTCCAGCGCCAGACAGTCCACGAAACGGCGGAGCCCGGATTCCCGGTCCTCCGCCACGGCGAGCAGCGCCGCCCGCCCGAGGCCCACCGCGCGGGCCCCCAGGGCCAGGCTCTTGACCGCTCTGGCGCCTTCCCAGATCCGCCCGGAGACCAGCAGCGAGGGCGGCGGCGCGACCGCCAGCCGGCGCAGGCACTCCGCGAGCGGCAGTCCGACGTGCGGCAGGAACACCCCGGGCGCCCAGCCGGTTCCGCCTTCGGCGCCGTCCACCACGACGGCGTCCGCCCCGGCCTCGTGCGCCACCCGGGCGGCCTCGGCCACGTCCCGGCCGGGGTAGAGCTTCACCCAGATCCGCACCCGCGGATAGTTGTTGCGCATCAGCCGGATCTGCTGGCGCAGGATCTCCGCGGTGAAGGTGCCCGGGGTGGCGGCGCGCAGCACCCGCCCGTCGCCGAACAACGGGTCCAGCCCGAAGCGGTCGCCCAGTGCGGCGGCGGCCTCGGCCTCCAGCACGGTCATGCCGCCCAGGCCCGGTTTGGCGCCCTGGCCGACCTTCAACTCGAAGGCCAGCCGTCCGGATTCCAGCAGGGGCAGGGCGGCCGGGTCGCTGTGGACGAGGTTCCACACCTCGGCGTCGGCGTCCTCGGTGCTCTGCTGGACGGCCACGCCGCCGAGGCCGTCCGGGAGTTCCTCGGTGTAGGCGCGCAGCCGGCCGAGCAGCGTGCGGTCGGCCGCCTCGCCGAGCCGGCCGTAGCCGTTGACCGGCACCACGTTCTCGCCGATCACCATCGGGATGCCGAGCGCCCCGGCCTGCCGGCTCAGCGCCAGCCCGAGGTCACCGCCGGCGGCCCGGGTGGAGCCGGTGGCGGAGACGTACACCGGCAGCGCGGAGGCGAACCCGCCGATGGCGGTGGCCAGTTCGACGTCCCGGTAGTCGGGCTCGCGGCCGAGGTCGATCAGCTTGGCCAGCCGCTGCGGCAGGAACAGCGGCGGGACGATCCGCAGCGCGTCCAGGGCGTCCGACGGCGCCGCCCGGTCCGCCGCCCCCGGCCGGCCGGCGCCGAACAGCACGTGTCCGTACTCCTCGGCGGGCGGGAAGGCGGCGGCCGCCCCGGCGCGGGCCCGGTTCCGGACCTCCTCCTCCGGGAATCCCGGCGCGCTGAGGTCGCTCACGGGGACACCACCCCGGCGATCTTCGGGAAGGCGCTGGCCTGCCAGACGGCGTCCAGCCCGGCGACGTACCGGGTGAGCCGCTCGACCCCGATGCCGAAGCCCGCGCTGGCCGGCACGCCCTCGCGCACCAGGTCCAGGTACCAGCGGTACTTCTGCGGGTTCTCGCCGGTCTCCCGCATCCGGGTGACGATCTCCGCGTAGTCGTTGGTGCGCTGGCTTCCGCTGCACAGCTCGCCGTAGCCCTCGGGCGCCAGCAGGTCGAAGTTGCGCAGCAGGCCCGGGTCGTCGGGGTGCTCGCGGTCGTAGAAGCCGCGCGAGCCCTTCGGGTAGTCGGTGACGAAGAACGGCCGGTCCCGGCGGGCCGACAGCAACGCCTCGCCCTCCCAGTCGAGTTCGGCCTCGGGGCTCTGCGGGTGCCCGATGCCCTGGAGTTCGGCGACCGCCTCGGCGTGCCGGATGCGGCCGAAGGAGCCCTGCAGCAGTTCGGCGAAGGCCTGCGGATCCCGGCCGAGTTCGGCGAACTCCTTGGGCAGCGCGCGGACGGTGCTGTCGACCATGTGCACCACCAGGTCCTCGGCCAGCTGGACGACGTCGTCCCGGCTCGCGCCGGCGACCTCCACGTCCAGCTGGTGGAACTCGGCGAGGTGGCGGCTCGTCCCGGCGGTCTCCAGCGGTTCCAGGCGGACGTTCGGGGCGATGCAGAAGATCTTGTCGAAGGCGAGCAGCGAGGCCTGCTTGTACAGGATCGCGCTGGTCATCAGCTTGTAGCGGTGGCCGTAGAAGTCGATGTCCACCTGCTTGGAGCCGCGCGCACCGGGATCGGTGACCGGGCCGATGATCGGCGGCAGCAGTTCGGTGAAGCCCCGGCCGCGCAGGAACTCGCGGGCCGCGGTGAGCAGGTGCTGCTGGATCCGGAGCGCGCTGCGGGTGGCCGGCGCGGTCAGGTGCCGGCCCGGGTCGGTCGGCGGCAGGAGCGTGGGGTCGGACATGGTCGGGTCCTCTTCTCTCGTTCTCTCGTGGAGCGTGGAGCGTGGTTTCTCACCCGGCGGCTCACCCGGCCTCTCACCGGACTTCTCACCGGGCCTCCCACCGGGCGTCTCACCGGGAGGCGGGCAGGCCCCGGGGTGCGGGTTCGGGTGCGGGTGCGGGCGAGCGTTCGGCCCGCTCGTCGTAGCGCTGCTGGACCTGGGAGAGCGCGGCCAGCAGCCCGGCCGAGCCGAGGATCGGCGCCCGGCCGCCCTCGGCGGGCCCGCCGATCGGCATCGAGCCGACGGCGGACCACAGCAGCCGTCCGTCCGGGCCGATCGAGCTGCGCGTCCGCCCGGCGTTGTCGGGGTGCAGGCAGTACGGCACGTCCAGGTAGCCGGCCGCGAACGCCCGCACCAGGGCCCGCCCGACGTCGGAGTCCAGGTCGAGCACCGCGCCGATCAGCGCCCTGGCCTCGGCCTCGATCCCGGTGTCCGGCGGGGCGGCGGGCCGGGGGCGGGCGCGTTCCGCGGTGGCGGCCGCGGCGGCGGTCTCCAGCGCCCGGACGTTCTCGGCGACGGTCGGGATGCGGTGCGCCTCGGCCGTGGTCTTGACGATCAGCCGGGCGGCGCCGCCGCGCACCGCGAGCCGCGCGGCGTCCTCCAGCAGCAGCCGGGCGCCGCCGGGCGAGCGCGGGTACACGCCCATGTACGCGTACACCACGAGGTGGTGGTCGACGTCCGCGAGCAGTTCGCCCGCGATCCGGCCGAGCGCGGCCAGCGCCTCCTCGTCCTGGCGGGCGTTGGCCTGCTGGGCGTAGCTGAGCGAGATGCTGCGCAGCCCGTGCTGGCGGAAGAACAGCGCCTCCAGGACGCTGATGGCGATCAGCAGCGAGGGCGGGCAGAGCTGGCCCATCATGCAGCCGCCGAACGTCTCCAGGTGCGGATCCGCACCGAACTCCCGCATGGACGACAGCAGTTCGCAGCTGCGTTGCCAGCGGGCCACCGCCTCGTGCAGCGGGGTGCGGCCGTACGGCAGGCAGTAGGAGACCGGCCCGCCCTCGGTGGCGTCCAGGCCGGCCGCCAGCAGCGCCCCGATGATGTGCTCCGGCGCGGCCGAGCCGTGCCGGACCTGCACCGGGAAGCCCGCGTCCGCCACCCCGGCCAGGACCGCCCGGGTGACCTCGACCGGGTGGGTGGCGATCGGGTAGCCGTTGAGTCCGGCCCCGGCGGCCAGCGCCCGCCGCGCGGCGTCGAGGTCGCCGGTGCGGGTGTAGCTGTCCAGGGTGATGGTGCCGACGGTGACGGCGGCCGCCGCCCGGGTGGCGAGCAGGCCCTCCCGCATGAGGGCCGCCTGCGCCATCCCCATCCGGGGCTGGACCACCAGTGCGCCGGCCTCCGCGGCCTGCGCCACGAACGCGCCGAAGCTCGTCACAGCAGGACCCGGGAGCGCAGTCCGTCGACGAACTCGCGGAACCCGGCCACCGCGGAGCCCTCCTCGAAGACCCGGTCGAAGCCGGCCGCCAGCAGTGTGCGCTCGCGGTCGGGGTCGTCGGTTCCGGCGATGCCGAGCTTGCCGCCGATGACCGTCGGGGTGCGCCGCAGTTCCGGGCAGGCGCGCAGGGCCGGGATCACCCGCAGCCCTTCCTGGTAGCCGTGCCCGTTGACGCTGCTGACCACGATCAGGTCCGGTTCGATCCGGCGGCATTCGGAGAGCAGCAGGGCGTCGGGGACGCACGCGCCCAGGTTCGTCACCCGGTGGCCCATTTCCTCCAGCAGCAGTTGCAGGAACACCAGGTTCCAGGTGTGCGAATCGGAGGCCGTCGTCGTCACGACGACGTCCAGTCTGTTCTCTTCGGCGTTTCCGTGCTCCACAGCCCAGCCCTCGTCGGTAGCGATCGTCGATGGAATTCCGCCGACGCCCCAGCCGGCGGCCCGGGAATTCCGGCGCGTATTCCGCGGCGGTCCAGCCCCACGGAGAACGCTAGGAACGATCGGGCCCGGCGACCGGCAGCTCGTGCGGCAAGATGCGGGCAAGAAGCGGCAGTATCGACACCCGGCCGGCCTGCCGCCGCGCGGTCAGCCCGCGACGGCGAGCAGTTGGACGTCCGCGGCCGGCGCGAACCGGTGCCCGGGCTCCTCCTGGAGGAGGCGGCGGCACACGTTGAGCACCGTGAAGCGCACCCCGTCGCGGGCGGTCACGCTGCGGATCAGTCCGCGCGACAGCAGTTCGTGCACCGTCGCCAGGCAGGTCTGCGGCGCCCAGCCGCTGCGGACCACCGCGTCCTCCCCCGACCAGTCGCCGGGCTCGTCCACGAGCACGTCCAGCAGGGCCCGCTGGCGTTCCGTCAACCGCTGGATCGCGGGCTCCACCTCGTCCCGGACGTCACCGCGCGTGCCGTACACCACCGGCGGTGCCGCCAGTGTGAACGGGCCGGCCGACAGCCGGGCCAGCAGCTGGGCGGTGGACTGCACCAGCGTCCACCCCGCCGCGCGCTCCAACGCCCCCGGCAGGCCGTCCAGGTGGCGGCAGAGCGCGGCCACGGCGGGGGCCTCGGAGCGCTCCAGGGTGTAGCCGGGGCGCAGCCGGCGCAGGTGCGAGAGCAGCAGCCGGACGGCGCCGATCTGCGCCAACGCCTCCGGGTCGGCGTCGAGTTCGGGGGCCGGTACGGGCAGCGGGGCGAGCGGGACGACCTGCCCGCCGGGCAGCGGCCAGGCCTCCCGGGCGGTGATCAGCACCCGCAGCCCGGGGCAGTGGTGGAACAGCCCGTCCAGCTGCCCGGCGTCGACCCCGCCGTCGGCGCCGTCCAGCACCAGCAGGGCGGGCCGGTCGCCGATGTCCCGGACGATGTCGTCCATCCGGCCGTGCCAGGGGGCCGAGTCACCGGAGCAGTCCACCCAGCGCACCGACCAGCAGGCGGCCAGGTGCAGGCGGCGGGCCACCTCCAGGGCGAGCCGGGTCTTGCCGACCCCGCCGAGCCCCACCAGCGAGACCAGCCGGTCCCCGTGCACGGCGAAGGCGTCGGACAGCACCTCGGCCTCCATCTCCCGGCCGACGATGGCTCCGCGCGCCACCGGCGGGGCGACCGGCGCCACGGCGGCCGGCTCGTCGGCGAGCGGGTGCCGGCGGGCGGCCTCCTCGAAGTCCGCCCGGCTGCGGCCCTCCAGCCGCAGCGCGTCCGCCAGCAGCCGGACGGTCTCGTTCCGCGGCCGTCTCACTCGGCCGCTCTCCATGTCCCGGATGGCCCGCACGCTCAGGGTGGCGTGATCGGCCAGGCACTGTTGGGTCAGGCCGATCCGCTCGCGCCGCACCCTCAACTGCTCTCCGAAGCCCGCCGCCGTCCTCACCGCTTGCACCCACTGCCCGCCGTCCATGCCTCGTCTGCCCTTCGTGGTCCGGACTCCTGATGGGGGTCGGGACCAGTGGCGGCATCAGCGCTGGGCACCCGCGCGGTCCGTGGTCCGACCGCGTGGGACCCGGTGGTCAGGCTGTGGCCTCCGAACCGGTCCCCTCCGGTTCCAGATGCTCCAGGCTCGCCGTCTACGCCCGATCAACGGCCGATCACCGGCCCCACCCACGACCTTCACGCGGGCCTCACAGCCTGTCGGCGGACTGCTCCTCGAGCGCGGCACGGGCCGTGTCCATCAGTTCGTCGAGCGCGTCACGGGTCCTGGCCATGTCCGCGATGTGCGCGTCGAGCTTCGCCCGTTCCTGCCCCATCCGTTCCAGCGCGGCCGCCGAGTGCTCCTCGCTGGGCGCGTCCACGCACGGCAGCAGTTCGGCGATGGCGCGGCTGGACAGCCCCGCCGCGAAGAGGCGCTGGATGAACAGCACCCGCGCCACCGCGCCGTCGACGTAGTGGCGCTGCCCGCTGGCGCTGCGGGTGCTGGCCAGCAGGCCCTGCCCCTCGTAGTAGCGCAGGGATCTGACGCTCACCCCGGCGCGTTCGGCGAGTTCTCCGATCCGCACGGGCACCTCCGGGTCGTGATCCACGTCACAGGACTTGCCTCTGACATCAATGTCAGGTTTTAGCGTAACGGAGGACGGGCCCGGGCACCGGGTCCGTGACTTCGACCGAAGGACCTCCCCATGACGACGTCCGCCACGTCCGCCCCGTCGAGCACCCTGCTCACCGGCTACCGGCTCGGCGAACTCACGCTGCCCAACCGGGTGGTGATGGCGCCGATGAGCCGGGTGCGCGCCACCGCCGACGGTCTGGCCACCGCCTCGATGGCCACCTACTACGCCCAGCGGGCCACCGCCGGACTGATCGTGGCCGAAGGCGTCCAGCCGAGCCTGATCGGCCAGTCGAACCCGGGCACGCCCGGCCTGTACACCGACGAGCAGACGGCCTCGTGGCGCCAGGTGACCGCCGCCGTGCACGCCAACGGCGGCCGGATCTTCGCCCAGCTGATGCACGGCGGCCGGGTCTCGCACCCGGACACCACGGGGCTCCAGCCGGTCGGCCCCTCGGCCGTCCCCGCCACCGGCGACGTGTTCACCCCGAGCGGTCCGCAGCCCGCTCCGGTCCCCCGGGCCCTGGAGACCGGCGAGGTCCCCGAACACGCCCGCTCCTACGCCGAGGCCGCCCGCCGCGCCGTCGACGCGGGCTTCGACGGGGTGGAACTGCACGGCGCCAACGGCTACCTGATCTCGCAGTTCCTCTCCTCCAACGCCAACCTGCGCACCGACCTCTACGGCGGCCCGGTGCGCAACCGGATCCGCTTCGCCGTCGAAGCCGCCACCGCCACCGTCGAGGCCGTCGGCGCCGCCAGGACCGGGATCCGCCTCTCCCCCGGCGGCACCTTCTGGGGCGTGGCGGAGGAGGACGTCCTGGAGCTCTACACCGCCCTGCTCGGCGAACTCGCCGGCCTCGGACTCGCCTACGTCCACCTGGAGGCGACGACGGACGAGCCGACCCTGCTCGCCCTGCGCCGCGCCTGGCCGGGCACGCTCATCATGAATCCGGTGCTTCCGCTGGGCCCCAAGCAGACCGACCGCGAGGCGGCGGACCACTGGCTCGGCCTCGGCGCCGAGCTGATCAGCTTCGGCCGTGCCTTCCTCGCCAATCCCGACCTCGTCGAACGGCTGCGCACCGGCGCCCCGATCGCCCCGGCCGACGAAGCCACCTACTACCAGGGCGGGGACCGGGGCTACCTGACCTACTCGGCCTACCAGCACACGGTCGACCCGCGGCCGTAGCCGCCACCCGCCCGAGGCCGCCGCGGCGGCGCCCCGCCCCGGGAGGTTCAGTCCAGGAGCTTCGCCAGGACGCGGTCGAGCGCCTGGATGTCCTCCGGGGGCAGGGCGAGCAGGTCGTCGGGCGGGGTGGTGAGGATCCTGGCGGCAAGGGCGGCCTTCGCCTGGCCCTCCTCGGTCAGATGGACCAGCTTGGACCGGCGATCGGCGGGATTGGTGACGCGTTCGGCGAGGCCGCGCCGCACCAGGTCGTCGACGATGACGGTGGTGTAGGGCGGGTCGCTGCCCAGCCGCTCGGCCAGGTCCCGCAGGGTGATCGGGTCGGCGCCGAGGCGGCGCAGCGCCCTGACCCGGCTGAAGCTCATGCCGAGCGCTTCGGCGACGGTCTTGCGGCGGTCGTAGCGCTCCAGGACGAGCGCGTTCAGCCCCTGCCAGACCCTGGTCGCCGTCCTGGTGGCGGCCTCGTCCGCCTCGTCCCCGTCGCGGTGCTCGCCGGTGTGCGGGCGGTCCATCAGGTGTTCACCGTCTCCTTCGTCTCCTTCGTCCCACTCGCCCCCGGCACCTCCGGCGTCCCCGGCACCTCCGGCGTCCCCGGCGCCCCCGGCGTCTCCTCGGCGGCGAGCCGCTCCGCCGTGCGCAGGGCCGTCTCCCGGGCCCAGCGGCCGGAAGTGAGCGTACCCGTGACCAGCACGGCGGCGCCGCAGCCGGCGATGATCCACCACGCCGTCCGCCCGGCGTCGGTGAAGGCCGCCGTGTGCGCGTACGCGCCGCCCGCCATCAGGGCGCCGACGACGGCCACGCCGAGGGACTGGCCGATCTGCCGGCTGGTGGAGGCCACCGCGGCCGCGACGCCGGCCTGCGAACGGGGCATGCCCGACACGGCGGTGTTGGTGATGGGCGCGTTGACCAGGCCGAAGCCGGTGCCGAAGAGCAGGTACGCGACGACCAGCACGGCCGTCGGAAGGTGCTCGGAGTAGGTGAGCGCCTGGAGCACGGCGCTCGCGCACAGGGCCGTCCCGGCGAGGAGCAGGGGGACGCGCGGCCCCCGGGAGGCCACCATGCGGCCGGACACCGGTGCGGTCAGCAGCGCCATCACCGCCATCGGCAGCATGAACAGTCCGGCGTGCAGCGGGGTGAGTCCGCGCACGTTCTGCAGGTAGAGGGAGCTGACGAACAGGAACCCGCCCAGGGAGGCGAAGGCGGCGACCGCGATCACGGTGGCGCCCGCGAACGGCGCGGAGCGGAAGAACCGCAGCTCGATCAGCGGGTCGGTGCGCCTGGGCTCGTACCAGAGCAGGCCCAGCAGCGCGCCCAGCGCCGCCGCCGCGCAGCCGACGACGAGCGGCGAGGTCCAGCCGCGCTCCGGCGACTCGATGATCGCGTACGTGAGCGTGGTGAGCAGGACGATGACGAGCACCTGGCCGACCGGATCCACCCGGCGGGGCCGCGGGGCCCGCGATTCCGGCACGTACCTGCGGGTCAGGAACAGCGCGGCCAGGCCGATCGGCACGTTGATCCAGAAGACGGCCCGCCAGCCGGCCGACTCGACCAGGGCGCCGCCGACGATCGGCCCGGCGGCCATGCTGATGCCCACGACGCCGCTCCACACGCCGATGGCGCGGGCGCGCTGCCGGGAGTCGGTGAAGGTGTTGCTGATGATCGACATGGCGACGGGGTTCAGCATCGATCCGCCGACCGCCTGGAGCATCCGTGCGACGACGAGCCAGCCGAGCCCGGGGGCCAGGCTGCACAGCAGGGAGGCCGCGGTGAAGACCACCAGCCCGATCTGGAAGACCCGGCGGCGGCCCACCCGGTCGGCGGTGGAGCCGGAGAGCATCAACAGGCTGGCCAGCACCAGCGTGTAGGCATCGACCGTCCACTGCAGCCCGGACACCGAGGTGTGCAGGTCGCGCTGGATGGCGGGCAGGGCGACGTTCAGGATCGTGTTGTCGAGGCTGACGATCAGCAGGCTCATGCAGCAGATGGCGAGCACGAGCCAGGGCCGTCGTGGGGCGGCGTCCGGCATGGTGGGGGCTCCACAAGTATTTGTATTGTTGAAATCATTGTGAGCATATAACTAAATCACCGAACAGCCCAGCCCCGGACAGCCCCGGCCCACCCATCCCGGCCCCACCCATCCCGGCTCCTCACAGCCCGGCCCGGCCCGCGAGCCGCCCCCGCCCGCCCCCGTCACGGGCGGGGGGCCGGCTCCGGAGGCCAGGCGCCGGCGGCCAGGACGCCGGTGGCGTACGCGCGGGCGACCAGCGCGGTGCGGTTGGGCAGCTGCCAGCGGCGGGTGAGCCGGGCGAGGTGGTAGTTGACGCCGTCCGGGGTGAGGCCGATCTCCCGGCCGATCTGGGCGGTGGTGGCGCCGCGGGCGGCGGCGGCGAGGATCCGGGCCTCGATCGGGCTCACCTCGGGGCGGGGGGCAGGAGGCGGGGGGGCCGGCTCGGTACGGACGGGCAGCGAGAGCAGCAGGTTCGGGGCCTCCTCCGGGGTGTCGCCGACCAGGGCCACGGTCATCTCGCCGCTCCGCTCGGTCCCGTCGGCGGCCGACCAGGAGACCGGCGCCGGGTACTGCGAGCGCCGGTGCAGGCGGACGGCCTCGGCGAGCGCCGGTATCGTGGCGCTGTCCCGGAGGGTGAAGAACTCCAGGATCTTCCGGTTGCGCAACTGCCCGGGCAGCAGGCCGAATTCGGCGGCCATCGCCCGGTTGACGATCATGATCCGGCCGCTGAACTCGCACACCGCCAGCGCCACCGGCACGTGGTCGAGCAACCGCAGCGTCCGGTTGCGCCAGATGACGGCGAGGTCCTGCCAGCTCTCCGCGGTCGACTCGCAGTCGGTCAGTCTCATGCCCGGCCCCTCCCATGTACGGCTACCGCGTGCTGCAGATCTGACGGCCCGTTGACAAGTCTTTCGCGACCGCCGCTACTGCACAAACATGTAGTCCTCGGGCCCGGGTTCCCGCCCCGCTCGGGCGAGAGTGGAGGACGACGAGGTTTCTCCTGCCACGGAAGGCGACAACCCATGACCGAGACGATGACCCCGGCGGCAGCCGGGGCCGCGAATCCGGCCGGGGCCGGGCTCCCGCCCGAGACCCTGGTGCCCCGGCAGAGCACCGTCGGAGTGCCGCTGGTCGACATCTCGTCGGCGCCGCCGCTCGCCGCCCCCGTGCTGCGCACCATGGAACTGGCCCGGCAGCACGCCCCGGTCTTCGTCCAGCGCCTGCACGGACGGGACACCCTGATCGTCACCGGCCTGGACCTGGTCGAGGAGCTGGCCGACGAGGAGCGGTTCACCAAGTCGATCGGACCGGCCCTGGAGAACGTCCGCGCGTTCACCGGGGACGGCCTGTTCACGGCGTACAACGCGGAGCCGAACTGGGCCAGGGCGCACGACATCCTGATGCCCGCCTTCGCGCTCGGCTCGATGCGCACCTACCACCCGGTGATGCTGCGGGTGGCCCGCCGCCTGATCGAGTCCTGGGACGGCCGGTCGGCCGCCGGACTGGTGGTGGACGTGCCCGGCGACATGACCCGGATGACCCTGGACACCATCGGGCTGGCCGGGTTCGGCTTCGACTTCGGCTCCTTCGACCGGGAGGAGCCGCACCCCTTCGTCGAGGCGATGGTCCGCTCCCTGGACTGGGCGATGAACAAGCTCCTGCGCGACCCGGAACTCGACCACAGCGAGCGCGACGAGGCCGCCCAGGGCGACGCCCGGTACCTGGCCTCGGTGGTGGACGAGGTGATCGCCGCCCGCGCCGGCAGCCCCGAACAGGGCCCGGCCGAGGACCTGCTGGGCCTGATGCTCGACGCCGTGCACCCCGCCGACGGCAGCAGACTGGACGCCGAGAACATCCGCAACCAGGTGATCACCTTCCTGATCGCCGGCCACGAGACCACCTCGGGCGCGCTCTCCTTCGCCCTGTACTACCTCGTCAAGCACCCCGCCGTGCTCCGCGAGGTCCAGCGCGAGGTGGACGCGCTCTGGGGCGACCAGGCCGACCCGGAGCCCTCGTACGAGGACGTCGGCCGGCTCCGGTACACCCGGCAGGTGCTCAACGAGGCGCTGCGGCTGTGGCCGACGGCCCCCGCGTTCAGCCGCGAGGCCCGCGCGGACACCCTGCTCGGCGGCCGCATCCCGGTCCGCGCCGGGGAGCCGGTCCTGGTGGCCACGATGATGCTGCACCGCGACCCCGTCTGGGGCGACAACCCCGAGCTGTTCGACCCCTCCCGCTTCGACCCCGAGCCGGAGGCGGCCCGCTCACCGCACGCCTTCAAGCCTTTCGGCACCGGTGAACGCGCTTGCATCGGGCGGCAGTTCGCGCTGCACGAGGCGACCATGCTGCTCGGCATGCTGGTCCACCGCTACCGGCTGATCGACCACGCCGACTACCGGCTGACCATCAAGCAGACGCTCACCATCAAGCCCGACGACTTCACCCTCGCCCTCGCCCCGCGCACGCCCACGCCCCCGGCGGTGGTGGACGCGCCGGTCCGCGCCGCCGACCTGCCCGGGCGGGTCCGCCAGGGCACCGGCCTGCTGCTCCTGCACGGCTCCAACTACGGCGCCTGCCGGGAGTTCACCCGGCAGCTGGCCGACGTGGCGGCCGCGCTCGGCTGCGACACCGCCGTCGCCCCGCTGGACGCCTACGCGGACGGGCTGCCCACCGACCGGCCGGTGGTGATCACCGCCGCCTCGTACAACGGCCAGCCGACGGACGACGCGGCGGAGTTCGTCCGCCGGCTCCAGGCCGCGACCGCGCAGGCCGGGCAGGCCGGGCAGGCCGAGGGCGGCGAAGGCGCCGAGGGCGCGGCCGGGTTCGCGAAGGACGTCCGGTACGCGGTGCTCGGCATCGGCGACCGGACGTACGCCGCCACGTACCAGCGCGTGCCGACGCTGATCGACGAGGGCCTCGCCGCCCTGGGCGGCACCCGGCTGCTCGCCCGGGGCGCGGCCGACGCCTCCGGCGATCTGGCCGGGAAGGTGGCGGAGTTCACCACGGCGCTGAGCCGGACCCTGCTGGAGCGGTACGGCGACGCCGCTGCACCCGTCGTCGCCCCCGCCGCCGGCACCGCGCCCGCTCCCGCTCCCGCTCCCGCCGAGGCCGCCCCCCTGGAGACGTACACCGTGACCGAGCTGGCCGGCGGTTCGCTGGACGCCCTGGCCGCGAAGCGCCGCGTGATCGGACTGACCGTCACGGCGGTCGGCAGCCTCACCGACCCCGCCTACCCCCGGGTCAAGCGCCTGGTCCGGCTGGCCCTGCCGGAGGGCGTCGACTACCGCACCGCGGACCACGTCTCGGTGCTGCCGGCCAACGACCCGGCCCTGGTCGAGCGCGCCGCCAAGGTGTTCGGCGCCGACCCGGACACCCTGCTCGCCATCATGGCGAACCGGCGCACCATCCTGGCCGTGGACCGGCCGCTGACGGTTCGCGAACTGCTCACCCACCACGTCGAGTTGCAGGACCGACCGAACGCGGCCCAGCGCGCGACACTGGCCGACCTCAACCCCTGCCCGCCCGAGCGGGCCGCGCTGCGGGCGCTGCCCGAGGACGACCCGCGGACGCTGCTGGAGCTGGTCGAGGACCACCCAGCCCTGCGGGAGGTCCTGACCTGGCCGGTGCTGCTGGAACTGCTGCCGCCGATCCGGCCCCGGATGTACTCCATCTCCACGTCGCCGACCAGCGCCCCGCGCCACGTGGACCTGATGGTCTCCGTGCTCGACGCCCCGGCCCGCTCCGGCCGGGGCTCCTTCCGGGGTGTCGGCTCCGGCTACCTCGACCGGGTGGCCGTCGGGGACACCGTGCTGGCGCGCCTCCAGCCGTGCCGCGAGACGTTCCGGATCGACCACCGCGCCCCGGTGATCATGATCGCGGCCGGCACCGGCCTGGCGCCGTTCCGCGGCGCGGTCGCCGACCGCCGCGCCCTGCTCGCCGCCGCCACCCCCGACCGGGCCACCGCCACCGACCGGGCCACGGACGGGGAACTCGCCCCGGCCCTGCTCTACTTCGGCTGCGACGCGCCCGACGCCGACTACCTGCACCGCGACGAACTGCTCGCCGCCGAGCAGGCCGGCGCCGTCTCGATGCGCCCGGTCTTCAGCGAACAGCCCGTCGACGGCAGGCGCTTCGTCCAGGACCGCATCGCCGCCGAGGGCGCGGAGGTCTGGAACCTGCTCACCGCCGGCGCCGAGGTCTACGTGTGCGGCGACGGCGCCCGGATGGCCCCGGGTGTCCGCGCCGCCTTCCGCGAGCTCTACCTGAGCCGGACCCCCGGTGCCGACGAGGGCCAGGCCCAGGCATGGCTCCAGGGCCTGATCGACGAGCGCCGCTACGTCGAGGACGTCTACGCGGGCCGCTGAGCCCACCCGACCAGGAGGCCGGCCACACCCACCCGGGGTGTGGCCGGCCTCCTGCCGCACACATGTCTCCCAACTCCCCTTCCGTGCAAGCCTCGACACATTGTCGATCAAGGTGTTCTGATGTTCGCACCATACGTATGACTATCCGACCAATACCTGACGGTGGGTCGGAGAAGCGGAGGAACGGTGCGTCCTGCCCGTGGCGTGGCTGTCCTGCTGGCAACGGGGGTCGTCGTGGCCCTCGGCCTGGGCACGGGAGGCCCCGACTCGAAGGGCAGACCGGCCACCGCCGACGCCGCCCCGGACAGCACACCCGACCCGAGCGGCACACCCTCCGACAGCCCCAGCAGCCCCGCCGCCACCCCGACCCCCAGCGCCACGCCGACCTGGGACGGCCAGGTCAAGGTGCTCGGCGACGGCTCCACCTCCGACACCGGCCCGCAGCCCAAACAACCCCGGCCCGAGAAGCTGAAGCCCGGCGAGAAGCCTCCGCAGTTCGTGGTGTTCTCGTGGGACGGCGCGCTGGAGGGCGACGACGAGCAGTTCTCGCGCTTCCGCAAGCTGGGCACGGAGAACAACGCCCAGATGACGTTCTTCCTCAGCGGCATCTACACCCTGCCCAAGTCCAAACGCACGCTCTACCACCCGCCGCAGCACGACGCCGGCGCCTCCGCCATCGACTTCGCCACCGACGCCCACATCAAGGACACCCTGGAGCAACTGCGCCTGGCCTGGCAGGACGGGAACGAGATCGGCACCCACTTCAACGGGCACTTCTGCGACTCCAAGGGCGGCGGTGACGACTGGAGCACCGAGGAGTGGAAGAGCGAGCTCGACCAGGCGATCTCCTTCGTCACCAACTGGAAGACCAACACCGGCTTCAAGAACCTCCCGCCGCTGCCCTTCGACTACACCAAGGAGGCGGTCGGCGGCCGCGCCCCCTGCCTACAGGGCCAGAAGAACCTGCTCCCGGCCGAGAAGGCGGCCGGCTTCCGGTACGACGCCAGCTCACCGGGCGAGTTCCAGGTCTGGCCCGGCAAGAAGGACGGCATCTGGAACTTCCCGCTCCAACTGCTGCCCTACCCGGGCAAATCGACCCAGGTCCTCTCGATGGACTACAACTTCCTCGCCAACCAGTCCGTGGACACCACCAAGGGCGATCCGAAGAAGTACGACGCGTGGGAGAAGGAGACCCGGAACGGCTACCTCAACGGCTTCGAACGGGTCTACAACGGCAGCCGGGCGCCGCTCTTCATCGGGAACCACTTCGAGAACTGGAACGGCGGCATCTACATGCAGGCCATCGAGGACGTGATGAAGAGCGTCTGCACCCGGGAGGGCGTCCGCTGCGTGTCCTTCCGCCAGGTCGCCGACTGGCTGGACGCCCAGGACCCCAAGGTGCTCGACCAGTTGCGCGCGCTGGACCCGGGGCAGCCGGCCGACTGGTCCCGCCTGGTCAAGTGACCGGGCCCGGGCGGCCGCGGGGCCGTGACACCACGCCCCGCGGCCGCCCGGTCCTACCGGTCCTACCGGTCCTACCGGCCCCAGGCCCTACCGTCCTCCCGGGCCACCGGCCGCCTTCATGTACGAGGTCCAGATCTGGGTGGGCAACGCGGAGTCCGGGGTGTCCGGGGCGGCGCCGCCCAGCCCCTCCAGCGAGAGCAGCTTCATGTCCTTCAGGTCCGCCCGGAACACCGTGACGGCCGTGGACATCCGCGCGTCGTAGCCGACGAACCACCCCGCCGTACGGTCCGGGGTCGTCCCCGGCTTCCCCGCCAGGTCCGGCCCGGCCTCCGCCACCGCCTTGGCGCTCCCGGTGCGGACCGCGCTCTTCAGCGCCGCGTCCACCTCCCCCGCGACCTGCGGGGCCAGCGCCTGCACGGCGGTCGGCAGGCGCAGCCCGAGCGGCTCGCCGTTCCGGGTGATCCTCAGGACGGAGTACGGCTCCGTGTGGCTGCCTCCCGCGGCGAAGGCGGCGTAGGCGTCGGCGGTCCTGATCGCGCTCGGTGTGGAGTTCCCGACGCCGAAGGCCGGCACCAACTCCCCCATGCTGCCCGGGAGCAGGCCCAGGTCGGCGGCGGTCTTCTGCACCCGGTCCAGGCCGACGTCCATGGCGAGCTGCATCATCGGCCCGTTGACGGACTGCTCCACCGCGCTCCTCAGGGTGACCTTCCCCCAGCTCCGCTTGCCGTCGTTGGCGGTCTTCGCTATCCGCCCGTTGCGCCCCCAGTACGGCCCCTCCGGGGTCATCACGTTCACGCCGTCGTCGCCGTCGTAGGTGGTGGTGGGCGTCACCGGGGTGCGGCTGCCGCCCCGCTGGCGCTGCACGCCCTCGCTCAGGCCCGAGGCGTAGACCAGCGGGGTGAAGGCCGAACCGACCGGCACCGTCGAGGTGTTGGCGTTGTCGAAGCCCTGCTTCAGGTAGTCGGTTCCGCCGTAGAGCGCGACGATCCTCCCGTCCGGTGCCACCGAGGCGGCGCCGACCTTCAGTAACCGGTCGGCCTCGCGGCTGTCCGGGTCGATCCCCTTGGTGGCGTCCCGCACCGCGGCGGCCAGCGCGGTGACCTTCGGCTTCTCGAAGGTGGTGAAGATCTGGTGGCCGCCGAGGTCGAACTGGGCCTGCGTGATGTCGCTGTGGCCCTCCACGTACGTCCTGGCCATGTCCACCAGGTACCCGACCTGCCCGCTCAGGCCCGCCGCCTTCGGCTGGGCCCTGGGTTCGGGGAACACCGTGTACCCGGCGCGCTCGGCGGCGGAGAGCTTGCCGACCTTCACCATCCGGTCCAGGATCCAGGACCACCGCTCCTCGGCCCGCCGGTGGTTGTTCGCGCTGATCCCCGGATCGAACTGCCCGGCCCCCTTCAACAACGCGGCGAGGAGCGCCCCTTCGCTCGGGTTGAGCTGCGAGACGTCCTTTCCGTAGTACGCCGCCGCGGCCCGTTCGATGCCGTAGCTGCCGCGCCCGAACCAACTGGTGTTCAGATAGCCGGCCAGGATGTCCTGTTTGCTCATCCGCCGGTCCAGCTTGATCGCGATGACGATCTCGCTGAGCTTGCGCGAGAAGTCCTGACGCTGGTTCAGGTAGTTGTTCTTGACGTACTGCTGGGTGATGGTCGAGCCGCCCTGGGTCTCACCGCCCGTGGCCATCTGGTAGACCGCGCGGCCGATGCCCGTGAAGGAGATCCCCGGGTCCGAGTAGAAGGTCTCGTTCTCGGCGGCCAGGACGGCCCACTGCACCGACTCCGGCACCTGGTCGAGCGGCACCTCCTGCCGGTTGGTCTCACCGATCCGCGCCATCTCGGTGCCGTCCGCCCAGAAGTACACGTTGTTCTGCTGGGTGGCGAAGGCGTTCAGGTCCTCCGGGACCTTGGTGGTGACGTAGAACCAGGTCAGCCACCCCGTCAGCACCGCCGACCCGGCCCCCGCCACCAGGAGCAGCTGCCGCCAGGACGGGAGCCAGCGGCGGACTCCGCGCCGGCCTCTGCGCGGGTAGTCGATCCACCGCCGCCCTTCGGGCTTCTCCCCTCCGGGCTTCTCCTTCTCCGCCCCGCCACCTTGGTCAGCACGCACAGTCCGGTCTCCGATTCGCTCGTGGGCACAGACCCCCGAACTCAGACGCGGTGGGGGTCGGACCACGGCACAACGGAATTGATGTGATCACGGTCATACCGCGCGGACCGGCGGTCGATGGAGACCCGCCGCCGATGGGTCACGAGAAGTTGGCTAGACAGGAATTGGCTGAAAACTCATGCGGCGTTCGCTGGGGGACCTCGTACGGCCTGGCTGCGGCCCCTATGTTCGAACCTTCTTGGCACCCCCCGTACCCCGAGAAGGAAGGACACCACGTGGCCTCCATCGACCGGCGCCGATTCCTCCAGCTGAGCGGCGCGTCCGCAGCCGCCGCAGGCCTCGGCGCGTTCCCGCCCGCGGTCAGCAAGGCCCTGGCACTGCCCGCGATCGGCCGGACCCGCTCGATCGAGGACGTCGAACACGTCGTCGTCCTGATGCAGGAGAACCGTTCCTTCGACCACTACTTCGGCACGCTGCGCGGCGTGCGCGGGTTCGACGACCCGCGCCCCACCCTGCTGCCCGACGGTCGGCCGAACTGGCACCAGCCCGCCGCCGCCGTGAAGACCGGCCGCTACCACGACCGCGGCCTGCCCGCCTCCGAGCAGGAGGTGCTGCCCTGGTACATCGACCCCCGGAACACCACCGAGTACCAGGCCGGCACCGACCACGGCTGGAGCAGCGGCCACCTCGCCTGGAACGAGGGGCGCCACGACCAGTGGGTGAACCAGAAGCAGGACGTCATGACGATGGGCCACCTCAAGCGCCAGGACCTGGCGTACCACTTCGCCCTGGCCGACGCCTTCACCCTCTGCGACTCGTACTTCTGCTCCGTCCACGCCGACACCGCGCCCAACCGCATCTACCTGTGGACCGGCACCAGCGACCCGCGCAACGTGTACGGCCGCAAGCCCAACGGCCCCGGCCTGGAGGAGCGCAACAACACCAACGGCTACACCTGGACCACCTACCCCGAGCGCCTGGAGAAGGCCGGCGTCAGCTGGAAGCTGTACCAGGGCGGCTCCGGCGAGCCGGGCACCCCCACGGACAACTACACCGACAACTCGCTGATGTTCTTCGAGCGGTACCAGGTCGCCGAGGGCGCGTCGGGCCCCCTGGTGGACAAGGGCGCCACCGACCACACGCTGAAGGAGTTCCGCGCCGACGTCCAGCAGGGCCGGCTGCCGCAGGTCTCCTGGATCGTCCCGCCGTACAAGTACAGCGAGCACCCGTCCGCGACGCCCACCGACGGCGCGTACTACATCAACCTCGTGCTGGACGCGCTCACCTCCAACCCCGAGGTCTGGGGCAGGACGGTCTTCCTCATCAACTACGACGAGAACGACGGCCTGTTCGACCACGTCGTCCCGCCGATGCCGCCGGTCGTCAGCGGCCCGGGCGGCCAGGGCATCGTCTCCGCCGACCTGAGGGCGAGCCTGCGCGACGAACTGCTCGACCTCGGCAAGCACCCGGGCGAGATGAGCCCGCTGGTCCCCGGCGCCGACCCGGGCGGCCTCCAGCCGATCGGCCTCGGCCCGCGCGTGCCGATGCTGGTCATCTCCCCGTGGTCGCGCGGCGGCTGGGTCTGCTCGGAGACCTTCGACCACACCTCCGTCCTGCGGTTCCTGGAGGCCCGGTTCGGCATCGAGGAGCCCAACATCAGCGCCTGGCGCCGGTCGGTCTGCGGCGACCTCACCTCGGCGCTCGACTTCTCCGGCGCCGACCCGCGGCCGGTCTCGATCCCGGTGCCCGCGCCGATCGCCTCGCAGGGCAAGCCGTACCAGGTGCCGCTGCCCCAGCGGATGCCCACCCAGGAGCCCGGCGTCCGGCCGGCCCGCGCCCTCCCGTACGACCTGGTGCTCAACGAGGAGGAGACGGACACCCCCGGGCGGTTCCAGCTGGACCTGGAGAACCGGGGCGAGGCGGGCGCCTGGCTCTACGTCTACGACCGGACCGCGCCGAAGGCCGCACCCCGCCGCTACACCATCTCGGGCGGCGACACCCTCGGCGACTTCTGGCCGCACTCCGCCTCCGGCGACTACCACCTGGCCGCCCACGGCCCGAACGGGTCGGTGTACGAGTTCGAGGGCACCGCCCGGACGGAGCTGGTCGCGCTGTTCGACCCGCAGAAGTCCAAGGTGCGCGTCAAGATCACCAACAACGGGCCGGTCACCCGGACGGTGACCGTCGCCAACGCCTACGCCAAGGGCTCGCAGCAGAGCCGCAGCCTCCGGCGCGGCGCCTCGGCGCAGTTCACCTTCGACATACGCCCCGACAGCCGCTGGTACGACATCACGGTCGCCGCCACCGACGGCCCGACCTTCCGCCGCCGCTGGGCCGGCCATCTGGAGAACGGCCGCCCCGGCACCAGCGACCCCGGCCCCCGCTGACCGACGGCGCGGCCCTGACCGTCGGCCCGGCTCCCGACCGACGGCACAGCGCCTGAACCGGCCCGCCGCACCGGCGTTTCGTCCTACGCCGGTGCGGCTGGGCGTGTCCGACAACTCCGGTGGGAATCGTCAGACACTCCCGAGCCCCAGCGCCTGGCGGTACCAGGGAGCGGCGGCGGGCAGCCGGGCGAGGGGGCCGGGGCCGGGCGGGCAGGCGGCGAGGCGCCAGACGTCGTCCCCCCGGTACCAGTGGTCGCGGGCGATCAGGGAGAACTGCCGCTCGGAGACGCGGCCCGGGGTGGCGGCGAGCAGCCGCCGGCACTCGTCCCACGAGGCGCCCGGGCCGTTCGCGCCGTCCGGGCCGTCCGCGCCGGGCAGGGCGGGCAACAGGCCGAGGCCGGCCAGGGCGGCGAGCAGGTCGCCGGCCCGGACCGGGTCGGGGTGGCTCGCGTGCTGGACGCCGGGCGGGACGGCGTGGTCGTCCAGGGCGAGCGCGGTGATCAGCCGGGCCAGGTCGGTGCGGTCCACCACGGAGAGCCTGGCGTTCCCGCCCGCCCAGGGCACCGGCACCCGGCGGACCAGTTCGGCCAGCGCGGGCACCACCCAGCGGTCGCCCGTCCCGGTCACCAGGCCGGGCCGCAGCACGACGGCGCCGGCCGCCAGCGCGACGCGTTCGCCGAGCAGCCTGGTCCGGCTGGCCTCGGAGACCGGGGCGGCCGGCACCTCGTCGACCGCTATGCCGGAGTGCGGCCCCTCGCCGTACACCGCCGTCGTCGACAGGTGGACGATCCGGCGCACCCCGGCCCGGGCCGCGGCGGCCGTCACCGCCTCGGTGCCGCGCACGTTCACCGCCGCGCACTCCTCGGCGCCGCCGGAGACCCGGGAGGCCAGGTGGAGCAGGACGTCGGCACCCTCGCAGAGCGCGCTCAGCGCCGCCCCGTCGGCGAGGTCGCCCGGCACCCAGGCGGCCGGGCCGCGCCCGTCCGGCACTTCGCGGGCCAGCGCGCGCACCCGCGCGCCGCGGGCGGTCAGGGCGGCCAGCACCGCGGCGCCTATGAAGCCGGTCGCCCCGGTCAGCGCGACCGTGGTGCGCTCCGGTTGCCGCCGTCCCGCCGCCATGCCGCACCCCTCGCCGTCCCGCCGTCCCGGCGTGTCCCGTGTCGCCGTCCCGGCGTGTCGCCGCCGACCGGCCGGTCAGTCTATCCAGCCGCCACCCGCCCGGCGGCCACCCGTACGGAGGGGGCGGGGCACGGCCCGAGGTAAGGCCCACCTAGGCTGTAGCCCAAGCAAAACGGGCGAACCGGACCCCCTCCAGGGGCCACGAGGACGGAAAGCAGGGCCCCCCGATGGGCGACGGAATGTCAGGCATGCACCACCACGGCGGGATGACCCAGCTAGGCCCGTTCACCTTGTCCAACGTCTGGACCTGGTCCCCCGACTGGGTGTTCCTGCTGGGCGGCCTGGTCGCCCTGGCGCTGTACACGGCGGGCGTGGTCCGGCTCCACCGGCGCGGCGACCGCTGGCCGATCGGCCGGATGTTCGGCTGGGCGGCCGGTGTCGGCAGCCTGGTCCTGGTCACCTGCACCGGGCTGAACGACTACGGCATGGTGCTGTTCAGCGCGCACATGATCCAGCACATGGTGCTGTCCATGCTGACGCCGATCCTGCTGCTGCTGGGCGCCCCGATCACGCTGGCGCTGCGCGCGCTGCGGCCGGCCGGCAAGGGCCGCCCGCGCGGGCCGCGCGAGCTGCTGGTGGCGCTGCTGCACAGCCGGTACGTCCGGGTGATCTCGCACCCGGCCTTCACCATCCCGATGTTCATCGCGAGCCTGTACGGGGTCTACTTCACCCCGTTGTTCGACTTCCTGATGCAGTACCGCGCCGGGCACATCTTCATGATGGTGCACTTCCTCCTCACCGGTCTGGCCTTCTTCTGGCCGATCATGGGCGTGGACCCGGGCCCGCACCGCCCCGGCCACGTGATGCGGATCATCGAGCTGTTCATGGGCATGCCGTTCCACGCCTTCTTCGGCGTGGCCGTGATGATGGCCAGCCACCCGCTGGTCACCACCTTCACCGTGGAGGGCGCGCCACCGGGCACCGACCTCCTGGAGGACCAGAAGCTGGCCGGCGGCATCACCTGGGCGTTCGGCGAGATCCCGACCGCGATCGTGCTGATCGCGCTGGTGTACCAGTGGATGCGCTCCGAACAGCGGCAGGCCCGCCGCTCCGACCGCGCCGAGGAGCGCAGCGGCGACGCCGAGCTGGAGGCGTACAACGCCTATCTGGCCTCGCTGCACAAGCGCGGCCCGCGCCCGGCGGCCCCCGCCTCCCCGGCCTCCCCCGCCGCCGCTGTCACCCCCGTCACCCCCGCGGCCGACGCCGGCTGAGCCCGCCGCCGCCTGCACCACGGAACCCCCGTCCCCTGGAAACCGCCCAGTGGAACGGGGGTTCCGCCGTATACGTTCGGACGGTATGCACGCTCTGCTGATCGTCGCCGTCCTGCTCGGCGGGTACGTCCTGCTCTGGCTGCTCGGCTTCCTCGGCTGCGCGCTGCGGCAGGGGCGCCGCCCGGCCCCCGTCGGGGCGGACTACCTGGTGGTCCTCGGCGCCGCCCTGGACGGCTGCGAGCCCGCCCCGCCGCTGGCGGCCCGGCTGGACGCCGCGCTGGAACGTTTCGCCGCCGAGGAGGCCGCCGGGCACGCGCCGCTGCTCCTGGTCACCGGTGGGAAGGGCCCGCACGAGGAGTGCACCGAGGCCGCCGCGATGGCCCGCTACCTGACCGCCCGGGGCGTCCCGGCCGACCGGATCCGGCGCGAGGAACGGGCCGTGAACACCGTCGAGAACCTGCGTTTCAGCGCGGCGCTGATGGCCGCCGAACGGCCCGGCTACCGGTGCACGGTCGTCACCAGCGGCTTCCACACCGCCCGCACCGCACTCGCCGCCCGCCGGGCCGGCGCCCCCGGCCGGGTGGTCGGCGCGGACGGACTGCTCGCCCACGGCCCGTACGCACTGCTGCGGGAGGCGGTCGGCACGGCACTCGCGTACCCGCGCGCCAACGCCGCCGCCCTCCTGCTCCTCGCGGGCACCGGGGCCCTTCTCGGCTAGGGCGTGTCCGGGCGATCGCGCCGGGCCCCGAACGCGGGGAGGCTCCCGGGTCCGGTACCGGACCCGGGAGCCTCCCGGTGCTACGACTCCCCTGGAATCAGGCGAGGTTGGCGAGCGCCTCGTTGAAGGTCTTCGACGGGCGCATCACCGCCGCGGCCTTGGCCGGGTCCGGCTGGTAGTAGCCGCCGAGGTCGACCGGCGAGCCCTGCACGGCGTTCAGCTCGTCGACGATGGTCGTCTCCTGCTCGCCGAGCGCCTTGGCCAGGCCCTCGAACGCCTGGGCCAGCTCGGCGTCGGCGGTCTGCTGGGCCAGCTCCTGGGCCCAGTACAGGGCCAGGTAGAAGTGGCTGCCGCGGTTGTCGATGCCGCCGAGGCGGCGGCTCGGCGACTTGTCCTCGTTGAGGAAGGTGCCGGTGGCGCGGTCCAGGGTGTCGGCCAGCACCTGGGCGCGGGCGTTGTCGGTGCTGGTGGCCAGGTGCTCGAAGCTGGCGGCCAGGGCGAAGAACTCGCCGAGGCTGTCCCAGCGCAGGTAGTTCTCCTTGACCAGCTGCTGGACGTGCTTCGGGGCGGAGCCGCCGGCGCCGGTCTCGAACAGGCCGCCGCCCGCCATCAGCGGGACGACCGACAGCATCTTGGCGCTGGTGCCCAGCTCCAGGATCGGGAACAGGTCGGTCAGGTAGTCGCGCAGCACGTTGCCGGTCACCGAGATGGTGTTCTCGCCGCGGCGGATGCGCTCCAGCGAGAACGTGGTGGCCTCGACCGGGGACTTGATCTCGATCTGCAGGCCGGTGGTGTCGTGCTCCGGCAGGTACTTCTTGACCTTCTCGATCAGGACGGCGTCGTGGGCGCGGTTCTCGTCCAGCCAGAACACCGCCGGGTCGCCGGTGGCGCGGGCGCGGGTGACGGCCAGCTTGACCCAGTCCTGGATCGGCAGGTCCTTGGTCTGGCAGGCGCGGAAGATGTCGCCCGGCTGGACGGCCTGCTCCAGCACCACGTTGCCCTCGGCGTCGACGAGGCGGACGGTGCCGGCCGCGGCGATCTCGAAGGTCTTGTCGTGGCTGCCGTACTCCTCGGCCTTCTGGGCCATCAGACCGACGTTCGGCACGGAGCCGATGGTGGCCGGGTCCAGGGCGCCGTGGGCGCGGCAGTCGTCGATGACGGCCTGGTACACGCCGGAGTAGCTGCTGTCGGGCAGCACGGCGAGGGTGTCGGCCTCCTGGCCGTCCGGGCCCCACATGTGGCCGGAGGTGCGGATCATGGCCGGCATCGAGGCGTCGACGATGACGTCGCTCGGGACGTGCAGGTTGGTGATGCCCTTGTCCGAGTCGACCATCGCCAGGGCCGGGCCCTCGGCGAGCTCGGCCTCGAACGAGGCCTTGATCTCCGCGCCCAGGTGCGGCACGCCGTCCAGGCCGTTGAGGATGCCGCCGAGGCCGTTGTTCGGGTCCAGACCGGCGGCGACCAGCACCTCGCCGTACTTGGCGAAGGTCTTCGGGAAGAAGGCGCGGACGACGTGGCCGAAGATGATCGGGTCGGAGACCTTCATCATGGTGGCCTTGAGGTGGACCGAGAACAGCACGCCCTCGGCCTTGGCGCGCTCGACCTGGGCGGTCAGGAACTCGCGCAGGGCGGCGACGCGCATCACCGAGGCGTCGACGACCTCGCCGGCCAGCACCGGGACGCGCTCGCGCAGCACGGTGGCGCTGCCGTCCTCGGCGACCAGCTCGATGCGCAGCGCACCGTCGGCGGCGATCACGGCGGACTTCTCGGTGGAGCGGAAGTCGTTCTGGCCCATGGTGGCGACGTTGGTCTCGGAGTCGGCCGACCAGGCGCCCATACGGTGCGGGTGGGTCTTGGCGTAGTTCTTCACCGAGCCCGGGGCGCGGCGGTCCGAGTTGCCCTCGCGCAGGACGGGGTTGACGGCACTGCCCTTGACCTTGTCGTAACGGGCGCGGACGTCCTTGTCCTCGTCGGTCTGCGGGTCGTCCGGGTAGTCCGGGAGCGCGTAGCCCTGGGCCTGCAGCTCGGCGACGGCCGCCTTCAGCTGCGGGATGGACGCCGAGATGTTCGGCAGCTTGATGATGTTGGCGCCCGGGGTCTTGGCGAGGTCGCCCAGCTCGGCGAGGGCGTCCTCGATCCGCTGGCCCTCGGCGAGACGCTCCGGGAAGCTCGCGATGATCCGCCCGGCCAGGGAGATGTCGCGGGTCTCCACGCGCACACCCGCCGTCGAGGCGTATGCCTGGACAACCGGCAGGAACGAGTAGGTCGCCAGGGCCGGAGCCTCGTCGGTGTGCGTATAGATGATGGTCGAGTCAGTCATCGGTACTCCGCTTCACGTCTCCAACGTCTTGACGTCAAGATATCTCGTCACGGCCCCCTAGCTCCACCTCGCCCCCGCCCCGGAGCGCGCGCCGGGCACCCCGGGGGCGCGCCGACGGTCAGCTCCACCGTGGTCCCGGGGCGGGTGCGGGGCAAGCGGAGAACGCTCAGACCTCGGTGAACCGGGCCGCCAGCTCCGTCTCGTCGGCGAGGAACCAGAGCTGCCGGCCGCGGTTGCTCTCCCGGACGAAGTCGCGCAGCGGGTCGCTCGCCGCGACGTGGTCGGCGATGTCGCCGAGGACCACGAGGCCGACGCGGTAGTTGACGAATTTCTGCACGATGCCGCCGGCGACCCGGGTGCGCAGCGTGAAGAAGTCCGGGTGCAGCCGGGCGACGGGGACGACCACCCAGGAGGCGCCGCGGCCGAACGCGTCGCCGATCACGTCCATGGCGTCCTGCTCCTCGCGGATCGGCGCGCCCTCCGCGGGCAGCCGCAGGACCGTCGTGCCGTACTGCTCGGGCATTGCCGTTCTCCCTGGTCGATGAGGATCCTCTATGGATCCGCCGTGGATCCGATGCGGATCCCGATGCGGATTCGGTGTGACCGACGCCATCCGACGCGGCCGGCGTCAGTGCATGGACGAGGTCATCGTGTGGACGATGCCGAGCAGCGCGGCGGTGTCGGCCGGATCGCCGAGGACGACGAGCCGCAGGGTCTCCCGCTCCTCGTCGTGGACGCTCTCGACGTGCAGCGGCCGGCCGCCCTCGCGCGGGCCGGCGATCGCGGCCATGACGGCGGTGGACAGCCGGTCGGCGGCGGCCCGGTCGACGTTCTCGATCCGGACGACGGCGGACACCTCGGCCCGCCGCGCGCCGGCGCCGGCAGCGGGCGCGGGCGGGGCGGCCGGGGCGCCGGTGAAGGCCTCCAGGTCCGCACGGGCGATCCGGTACTGCTTGCCGATCCTGGCCGCGGCGAGCCGGCCGTCGCGGATGTAGCCGCGGACGGTGCGCACGTGCAGGCCGAGCAGTTCGGCCACCTGTTCCACCGAGTAGTACTGCGCCACCTGCGACCATCCTCTCGAACGTCCCCATCCGCAGGAAACATACCATCCGATAGGGATGTTTACGTAATGATAGGGAGTGGTTTAGTCCACTCGGGTGAACCGACCGTCAGGGGTGCGTCAACGCACCCACCCATTCGGTCAACGCCGCGTCAGGACCGGCGACGCCCGGCGGAACCCGGCCTAGCGTCGAAGCAGCAGTTCCGGCAGGCACCACCACCCCACCCGGGAGCACTCGCATGGCCCGCCTCGTCTGGCACGTTCCGGTCACCGTCTCCGGTACCGGCACCACCACCGCCCTCCGCCTCTTCCGCCTGCGCGACGGCCGCCGCTGCGCCGTCGGCTTCTCCAGCCCCGAGTCGCTCGCCGCCCTCTTCGGGCCGGGCCAGGCCTTCACCGAACTCGGTGAACCCGCCCTGCGCGCGCTCACCGCCCCGCTCGGCATCGACACCCTCGTCCTCGACCCGCGCCTGGTCGCCCCGCCCGTCACCGCCCCCGCCGCCCCGCTCGCCCCCACCCCGACCGCACAGCTCCAGCACCGGTGACCGCCCTCCAGCTGGTCCCCGAGGACCCGGACCCCGAACCGGAACCACCTGAGCCGGCCCGGGCACTGCACGCCCTCGCCCGGGTCAGCTACGGGCCGGTCCCGCTCGACTTCGACCGGCTGGCGGCCGAGCACCCGGCCGTCCAGGGCGGGCTCTCCCTCGCCGGCGACGCCGACCTGGAGCTCCGCCTCGCCTGCACCGGCCCCGAGGAACTGCGGGCGGTCGCCACCGCCCTCCACCGCGCCGGGGCCGCCAAGGTCCGGATCGACCTGGTGCTGCGCGCCCTCACCCCCCGACCCGTCACCCTCCGCCCGGTCCCCTGAGCCCTGTCCTGTCCGCCTCCCCGCGCCCCGGTCGGGGGGGGCCGCGGCCGCGCCCCCGCGCCGCCCCCCCGCCACCCGGGGCACGACGCGCCCCCCCCGCCCGCCGG